>JBFFJV010000058.1:0-11466 GCA_041555695.1 Thiohalomonadaceae bacterium
CCGAACGGGTGTGGCAGGAGCTGGAACGCGCCCTCGGCGAGGCCGCCCCGCAGCGCTTCTTCGAGGTGCTACGCAACTGCGGTGCACTGGCGCGAATCTTCCCCGAGCTGGAGGCGCTGTTCGGCGTACCGCAGCCGAAGCATCATCACCCGGAAGAGGATAGCGGTGTCCACACCCTGATGGTCCTGGAACAGGCAGCCAGATTAAGTCCCGACAGCCGCGTGCGCTTCGCTGCGCTGGTACACGACCTGGGCAAGGGTACGACGCCCGAGGAGGAGTGGCCAAAACACATTGAACACGAGGCTCGCGGCGTACCACTGGTTAAGGCCATGTGCGAGCGACTGCGTATCCCCAAAGATTATCGCGAGCTGGCTATCCACGTTACCCGTGACCACCTTAACTATCACCGTGCCGCCGAGCTTCGCCCCGGCACCCTGCTGAAGTTACTGGAGCGTATCGATGCCTTTCGCCGTCCCGAACGGCTTGAGCAATTTCTGCTCGCCTGCGAGGCCGACTCACGGGGACGCACCGGTTTTGAGGATAAGCACTTCGAACAGCCGCAGCTCATTCGACGTGCCTACCATGCGGCAGAAAAGATCAATGCCCGCGAGGTGGTAGAACAGGGCTTCAGCGGCAAGGCGGTGGGGGAAGAGCTGCACCGTCTGCGGATCAGCGCGATTAAGCGGGCATTACCACAGGCTGGTGCATCAGAAGCCACACCATAAAAAAACGGGGCCAGCGGCCCCGTTCTTTATTACCATCGCGACAATGCCTAGCGATAGATACAGAGGTAGGAGCTATCCTCCTCCACCTTTACACCGAACTTTTGGTTCGCCTCGACGATAAACTGCTCACCAGGGCCAAAGCTCTGCCACTCGCTCTCACCGGGCAACTGTATGGTCAGCTTGCCGCTAACCACCTGCATGGTCTCCTGCTGGCTGGTACCGAATTCATACTCACCAGCGGCCATCACCCCAACGGTGGCAGCATCGCCACCGGCATTAAAGGCAATCGACTTCACCTTGCCATCGAAATATTCATTAGTCTCGAACACTGGACTCTCCTCATAGCTAATCCGGAACACGACGCCCGCTTCCTGGCGAAGCTGAGCGAATTAAAAACCGGCAGCAGTCTAACAGCCATCTCCCCAACTGCACAGGTCACTCACATTGACCGACAATATAAGTAGGATATAAGGAGTTGACAAAATTAGTACGTACTAATACACTCATGTTACACAGTGACAAAGGGGGGAGTGTTGCGATGCTTGATCCATATCTCCTGCTTACTGTTCAGTTATAAAAATTTATTACACTAAACACAAAATGGAGTATCAACGATGAAAGCTAAAATTATCCTCGCAGCTGCCACCCTGTTCACCGCCACCGCCGCCAACGCCTGGTGGGGTCCCTTCAACAACAACGGTTGGGGCAACAACGGCTGGAACAACAATGGCTACAACAACGGCTATGGTAACGGCAACGGTAACGGCTGGGGCAACGGCAACGGTGCCACTGACGGCGCATTCGACTTCAGCATGAGCGGCTCTAGTGCTGCCCGTGGTAACGGCAATGCAGCTGGCAACGGCTATGGTAACGGTAATGGCTACAACGGTTACAATGGTTATAACGGCTTCAATGGTAACAACGGCTACGCCCCTTACGGTTACGGCGCCCCAGCTTACGGCTACGCCCCTCAGCAGGCAGCCCCTACCGAAGAGCAGATGAAGGCTCAGATGGAGCAGCAGCAGAAGTACTACGCCGACATGCAAAAGCAGATGGAAGCCCAGCAAAAAGCGATGATGGAAGCTCAGCAGAAGGCTATGGAGCAGCAGCGTGCCATGATGGAGCAGCGTAACAAGTAAGTTTCACTTACACGCTCCAATAAAAAGGCCCGTGCAGGCAACTGCACGGGCCTTTTTCGTTACTGCTACCGCCTTGTCGTTAGCGCAGCAATTGCAGTAACCTAGTCACTCGCATTGTCCGGGAACACGATGAACCCTCTCACCGTCCATCCACTTAAACTCATATTGCTGGTGTTACTGCCACTAGCAGCTGACGCCGCGCCCCCACCCTACTGGCCGGTTTACCCCCCGTCGCCCTACTACTATCCGCCAGCCCCAATACACCAGCCTGCAGCATCGGCTCCAGCACAGGAGGCCGCAAGGGCCACCACAGTAGAACTCACTGCAGAGCCGCCCCCTCCTCCAGTCATCGCTGTAGACGACGCGCTCATAGCCGAGCCGGCAGAAAATAGCCCGTCAGACGTTGAGACTGCCCCACTGCCACTGCCGAATGAAGAGAGTGCCAGTGATGCTGGAAGCTACGAAGCAGCTGTCTCTAGTGAGGCCGCAGTCAGCAATGACAACACGGAGGATGCGCTACTGGCACAGGAGATCGCCGGCGCGATTCAGCAGGGAAACTTCGCCGAAGCTTACTACCTGTGGCGCCCCCGTGCCGAGGCCGGTAATGCCGATGCCCAATACGGCATTGGCTGGATGTACCACAACGGTTACGGCCTGGCGATTGATGATGACGAAGCGGTCGCCTGGTGGCAACTGGCCTCCCGTCAGGGGCATATCGATGCCACCTTTGCGCTGGGTATGCTGTATGGGCTGGGTGAAGGTGACGTACGCCGTGACATGAAACTAGCCGTCAGTTATTACCATCAGGCCGCCCGTGAGGGCCATGAAGATGCGCGTCTGCTACTACGCACCCTGATCGTCGAGGGCGATAGCCATGCCCGGCAACTGATGCAAACACTGCTTGAGGAGAATCGTGTAAAGGAGCTCACCCCCCCCGCCCAGATAACGAGCCCCAAGGCCAATGTGCGCAAGGGGCCCGGCACCAAATACAAGGTGCTTATTACACTCAAACAAGAGCACGCTCTGATGCCGCTTAAACGTGAGGGACGCTGGTTACTGCTGGGAATAAAGGGAAAGGAGTTTACCGGCTGGGTACATGACAGCCTGGTAGGTGGGGAGATTCTTACGGAATAACAGGTCGTAAGCGTAAATCGTAAGGTTTTACACAAAACAAAAAATTACGACGTCTCCCTGTCTCGCAACAGCCTGGCAACGCCGCGCAATCGACTGCGCGGTTTGGGTGAGTCTGAATCCATCAACTTACGGATCCGTTGCACATAATCCCGGGTCTCCAGCGGCGCCTTGGGCTTTACCTGCTCCCACGACTCCACCGGCGAAGGCGTACGCCGATAGGCTCGACGCATCCGAACATAACCGGCGTTATAGCTGGCAAAGGCCAGATAAAGCCGATCCTGTTCCGAGGGCAGCTCCCATTTACGATAGATACTACGGTCGTAGTAGATCCCTGCGGCAATATTCCAGCGAGGCTCCTCCACATTCAAAAAATGCGGATTCAACTCCTTAATCTCGGCAAAGGTACTGGGGAGGATCTGCATCAGTCCCACCGCACCGCGATGACTTGTTGCTTCAGGCTTGAGGTTGGACTCGACAATGGCCTGCGACTTGAACCAATGCCAGTCGTAGTGGGGACCGAAATAACGCTTGGTGTATTTGCGGAAGTGGCCATCGTACTTACTGCTCCACTTGCTGGAGTGAACCGGCAGTTCCCCCTCCGGCGCAGCAGCCCACAGCGGAGCCCACGGCCATAGCAGCAGCGACAGTAGTGCGGCGTAGCGCATCAGTTCAGGCCAAGCCCTATCACCAGCCCCTGCGCCACACCGATGCCGATAAAGATCCCCATAATCATTAATCCGACGGCCACATTGCCGTTGCGCAGCTCTTCGCTAATATTAAAGCAGACGATGTGATTAAAGATCTTGCAGCCCAGCCACATAAAGAAGAGGGTCATAAAACCACCCATGGCTGCATAGAGAAAATTGAGTAAAAGTGGATCGATAGTCTGTAGCATGGCTCCCCCCGGAACATAACCCTTATCATTATCGGTATCAGCGTAGCCCTAGACTATACCCCTTATTGGCCGCCGTTGTTAACCGCTCACCTCCTCCTGATAGCTGCGCCGGCTGGCACGACGTTGTGGGAAGAAGAGCCGCTGCGGCTCTGCCCCGGCAGCAAGCAATCCCTCTTCAAGCCGCTGATTGAAGCCATTTGAACCGGCCCAATAGATATCCCACTCATCCAGCACGGCGATCTCTTCAGCAACCGTACGCAGCGCACGGGCCACCTGCAGCTCTTCCCCTTCCCCCGACGCATAGGCCAGGGGAAGAAAACGGTAGTCATCCAGCGCTTCACTCCAGGAGCGACAGAAATTATCCATGTAGTGCATCCCCTCACGTGCCAGCCAGATCAGGCGTACCGGCTGTACCACATCAAGGTTAATCGCATGTTCAATCAGGCTCTTCATCGGTGCCAGTTCATGGTCCTGCGCCACCATCAACAAGGGGCGTGACGAATCATCATCCAGCGTCATCTCACCAAAGGGGCCATCCACCTCCATCACACTGCCGTGGCGTAGTCCGGCAAACAGTTGCTCAACAAAGGGGGTTTGTGGCGTTGAGGGGATATGAAACTGCAACTGGCTGCCGTTACACGGACAACTGGCAATACTGCTGTCGATAGTGCCAACACCGGGCAGGGTGAGTGCCACATGCTGCCCGGCAAGAAAACGTAATGGGCGGGTACGGGGGGTGCGAAGCTGCAAGATGCGCAAGTGCTCACTTACCTCTTCAAGCTTGCTTACCTTGGCCATGATTTGCTGATGCGGAATATCGCGGGGGGATTTTGCCTCCCCCGCCTCGATCACCAGGTCTCCTGCCGCGTGGGCCGTACAGAGCAGAAACAAGCCCTGCGCCTTCTCCACGTCACTAAACCGATGATCGTGAAAATCGTGCTCACCCAGCTGCCCCTTTAACAACTTCGCATGGCAGTCACCACAACTGCCGCTGGCACAACTGAAATCGATATTAAGCCCGGAACGCAGTGCCGCATCCAGCAGGGTCTCCTGCTCCACCGCATAAAACTCGTGTCCGCTCGGCATGACGGTGATGCGATGCTCCATCATCCTGCCAGCCCTCAGGATTCCAGCTTGTCGAGTAACCAGCTATTAATCACGCCGATCATCTCCTTCTGATCCGCACTGGCCTCGCGATTGAGGTCAGCCATCAGGTGCGCCAGCTCCTCGATGCAGCCGCGGTACTTTTTCAGCTGCGCCTGTGCCACACCCAGTGCTACATCACGCTTATGCAGCTTGATCTCAAGCTCATCGGTATCGGGCAAAATGGTCTGGCTCACCCGGCGACCAAAGGAGGCGCCACGGATCAGCTTCACCCGTTCCACCATCATATTCTCGTCCAGCGCCATGGTCGGATAACGCTGACGCAACTCATCCATATCGAGCTCACCCTCGAAGGTATGCAGCTCACCACTACGAATCATCTGCTGTAAATCATGGCGATTAACCCCCAGCAGATGTGCCGCTTTTAATACCCCTACATGCTGTGCCATATCGGCCCCCCTTTACGCAGGCGAGGTGGCCGTCACCATAAAAATCGCCACCCTTATTTTTAACATAGTGTGTTTCTTGGTTATTTAAAGGGGCACAACGCAAAAACGCCCCGAAGCGGGGCGTTTTGTCGAGAAGTGTCGGGGCGGTCACAGCCCCCACAGACTGGCAGTAGAGCTTAGGCGTCCTTGGTCCAGTCCTGCAGCGCCTCGATAATGGCCTTTGCCTGATCCGCACTGGAGATATTGAACTTGGACTTGGGCATGTATTCACCATTACGCTTCTGGTAGCGACGGATGGTGTACTTGTCCTTACCGTACTGCTCCTTGCTGCGATCCCAGTCCTGGTAACGATAGATGATGGTGGACCAGGCCCCCTTCGTTAGCACCTTCTTGTCCAGCTCCTTGACGGTCTCAATGCCATCCTCGGTATACGAGACGGTCAACTCATCGATTGTTTCTGCCACAGTCCTTCTCCTGAATAGTTATATCAATATTGCGTGGGGCGATTCTAACCCGCTATAGCGCAGGTGCAAGCAAAATCGGCTTAGGCGACTTCGAGGTCGACCTTGCTGACCTCGCCATCGTGCAGCCGAAAGCCCTGCATCTCCAGCACCCCTTTGGTATTAAGCGAAACGATAAGATAGAGCGCCTGCGGGTAGGCCGCCTCCTCCAGATCACGCGACGAGGGCTCGGCCGGGGCGTGGGGGTGGGAGTGGTAGATGGCGAACAACTCTTCGCCACCTTCACGCATCTGACGCATCGCCTCGATCTGCGCCGCAGGGTCCATGGCGAACAGTTTCTCCGGCAGATCCGCAACATTGGCGACGGGGTAAAGGGTGGAGGGGACGCCGCCACGGGCAGCTATCAGGCCACAGACCTCACTCTCGGGTGAGTGCTGGGCATGGGTAAGGATCTTGTTTACCAGTGTTATTGGCAGGCTGACCTGGGACATCGTTTTCTATCTCACACTAAGAAGTAATTTAATGGCCGCAACTACAGGCCGGATCCTTGCGTAGCTTCATGCTACGCCACTCCATGGTGAGGGCATCAAGCAGTAGCAGACGCCCATCCAGCGTATCCCCCATGCCCAGCAGCACCTTCAGCACCTCGGTGGCCTGAATGGTACCGATAATACCAACCACCGGGGCCAGTACACCGTTCTCACTGCAGGTCTGGGAAAGCTCTCCCTCATCACGATATAGACAGCGGTAACAGGGGCTGTCGGGGCGTTCATTATGAAACACCGAGACCTGCCCCTCCATACGAATGGCGGCACCTGAAACCAGCGTTTTTTTCGCTGTCACACAGGCGTCATTCACAGCAAAGCGGGTGGCGAAATTATCACTGGCATCAACCACTACATCGGCCTTCGCTACCTCGGCCAGCAGTGCCTCCCCCTCCAGTCTGGCGTTAATTGCCGTAACCGCCACCTCGGGGTTAATCACCTCAAGCGTATCACGCGCCGACTCAACTTTGGGGCGCCCCAGGTCGTGGCTGCCGTGGAGGATCTGACGTTGCAGATTGGAGAGGTCAACCTCATCAAAATCAACCAGTACCAGCTGCCCCACCCCGGCGGCGGCCAGATACATGGCCACCGGCGAGCCCAGCCCGCCGGCACCGATCACCAGCACCCGACTGTCGAGCAGCTGTTGCTGCCCCGCCACATCAACACCGGGCAACATGATCTGGCGGCTATAGCGCAGCAGTTGTTCGTCTTTCACGGGAGAGATCCGTTATAAATGGGTATGCAGGGATTCTAACGTACTAGAGAGACTAGAGGTATCCGCGCCAGTGCTCGGGGCGTTCATCCCGACATCCATGACGTAATTTCAGATAACGGTTAATGAAAACCTGCCGGTCGGCACAGCCGCACTCGTCAATACCGAGATTGGCCCGCTCCACCTCCTCGGTATAGTAGTAGAGGGCGCGCTTGAGCTTCATCATCAGGCTGTTATCCAGATGGAAACCGAGATCGACCAGTACATCCTCGAGCAGATTGAGATTCAGGCAGGTAATATCGTAGCTCACATGAAGCAGGTAGGCGTCAGATGGACGTAACAGATGGATCCCCTCCACATCGCTCAGCATCAGGCTAGCCGAATGAGCCTGTTCCTTATCGGGGTGAAGGCGACAGAAGCGAATCTCGCGATGTTTGACCAGATTACTGGTTTCTCTCTCCATGCCCCCATCCTAGACCTGCCAGAGAAATTATCAAGTAGTGGGGAGACGTCCCAGGGCTACCCGGCCATGCCCCTGCAGGTCAGGCAGCACCTCCACCGCCTCAAAACCGGCCTCGCACAGCAGGGCACTCACCGCCTGCCCTTGATCGTAGCCATGCTCCAGCAACAGCCAGCCACCAGGGTCAAGATGCTGAGCTGCACCGCTAATAATAAGCCGAATATCGTCCAGCCCGTCCGCCCCCGAGGCGAGCGCCGTGATCGGCTCATAACGCACATCACCTTCACGCAAATGCGGATCATCAGCGCAGATATAGGGAGGATTGGAGACAATCAGCGCAAAATGCTCATTAGAAAGTGGCTCAAACCAGCTACCGCGGATAAAGGTGACATTACTAAGGCCGTTACGCTGTGCATTCTCCCGGGCCACTGCCAATGCCCCTTCGCTGCGCTCCACCGCCACCACCTCACAGGTCGGGCACTCCGAGGCGATTGCCAGTGCAATCGCCCCGCTGCCGGTACCGAGATCGGCCACCCGACCACCTGACTCCGGCAGGCGCGCCAACGCCGCCTCTACCAGCAGCTCGGTCTCGGGACGCGGGATCAGGGTATCGGCCGTCACCTTGAGGTTCAGGCTCCAAAATCCCCGCTCACCCAGAATGTGCGCCACCGGCTCCCCAGCCGCTCGTCGCTCCAGCAGCCGCTCAAACTGACGCTGCTCATCCCCTGACAAGGCCCTCTCCGGCCAGGTATAGAGATAGCTACGCTCCCGCTCCAGCACAGCACAAAGCAGCAGCTCCGCATCAAGGCGTGCGGAGTCGGAATGGGACAACTGTGAAGTGGCCGCTGCAAGGGCCGAATCTATGGTGTGCATCGATGCATTGTGACATGAAACACCTTCTGGTCGAATACCCTGCCGGTGCTTGAGCCTTCACCTGTTATGTGTTTTAGTTCAGCGCCACCACAAACCCTCAGCCCACAACATTTGGCCCGTTTCGAACACATGACCCACAAGCTCATCTATAACGCCGACACCGACTGTATCGAATTAACAGTGCTGGGTAGTTTCAACATGGAACGACTGAAAGAGATCGCCCCCGAAGTGGCAAAACTGAGCGAGCAGAGCCACTGCCAGCGAATCCTTAATGATATGAGCAGTGCGACCATCGATGTCTCACTGGCTGAGATTTACAGCAGCCCGCAGCAGATGGACCGCTCGGGTATCAACCGAATGAGCCGGCGGGCACTGGTAGTCCCCCCCGACTTTGAGCAGGCGGCATTCCTGGAGACCGTTACCCGCAATCGCGGCCATAACCTGAGGGTCTTTTCCGTGCGGGAAGAGGCTCTGAACTGGCTGCAACAGGCGTAAACCATACCCTCACGACGCTCTTACACTCCCCCCACCCCCTGCCACACTCGTGTGCGCAGCGTTAAGCGGGAGGGAGTTACTCCTCGCTTAATGCTGCCAGCTGGTCCGCCTGGTACTCGTTAATCAGCGGTTCGATCACCTCGTCCAGATCACCGGACATCACCTCATCGAGTTTGTAGAGGGTAAGGTTGATGCGGTGGTCGGTAACGCGCCCCTGCGGATAGTTGTAGGTGCGGATACGCTCGGAACGATCACCGCTGCCGACCAGCGACTTGCGCTCCGCCGCCTGCTCGCTCTGCTGCTTCTCCTGCTGCGCCGCGTGGATGCGCGACTGCAGTACCGACATCGTCTTGGCGCGATTCTTGTGCTGTGAGCGCTCATCCTGACACTCGACGACAAAACCGGTAGGGATATGGGTAATGCGAATTGCCGAATCCGTTTTATTTACGTGCTGACCACCTGCACCAGAGGCGCGGAAGGTGTCGACCTTAAGATCGGACGGCTTGATATCAATGTGCTCCAGCTCATCGGCCTCAGGCATCACCGCCACGGTACAGGCAGAGGTATGCACCCGCCCCTGTGACTCGGTCTCCGGCACACGTTGTACCCGGTGTGCGCCCGACTCGAACTTAAGGCGTGAATAGGCCCCCTGCCCCACCAGGCGGGCGATGATCTCTTTGTAGCCTCCGTGCTCGCCTTCGTTCTGTGAAATGACCTCGACCTGCCAGCGCAACCGCTCGGCGTAACGTGAGTACATGCGGTACAGATCACCGGCAAAGATCGCCGCCTCATCACCGCCGGTGCCGGCACGAATTTCAAGGAAGACATTTTTATTATCGTTGGGGTCTTTGGGCAGCAGCAGTTTTTGCAGCTCAAACGCCAGCGACTCCGACTTCTCCTTCGCCTCCTTCATCTCCTCCACCGCCATCGCCTTCATCTCGGCGTCGTCCTCAGCCATCATCTCCTCGGCGGCGGCGATATCATCAATCGCCCCCTGATAGGCCTCAAAGGTGTCGACTACGGGCTTGAGCTGTGCGTACTCCTGAGAGAGTTCACGAAAACGATTTTGATCGCCAATGGTATCGGAGTCAGACAACAGTGCGCTGATCTCCTGAAGCCGCTCGGAGAGGTTCTCCAGCTTGCTGAGAATGGATGGTTTCACGGGATTAGTTGTCTTTGAGGTTAAAGAGTTCGCGCGCAGCGTGCAGTAACTCGGCACGGCCATCGTAGCCGGCCTGCTTCATGCTGCTACAAGGGGCATGCATTAGTTTGTTGGTGAGCTGACGAGCCATCTCCTGCATCGCCAGCTCGGGGGACTGCCCCTTGTGCAGCTGCGACAGGGCGTTTTGCAATACCTGATCGCGCATCGTCTCAACGCTCACACGGTAATCACGAATGGTATCAACCGCCCCGAGCGACTGCAGCCAGCTCATAAAGTGGGTGACCTGGGTATCGATGATCTCTTCGGCCTGCTGTGCCGCCTCCTGACGCGAGCGCAGCCCCTCCTGAATGATCTCCTGCAGGTCATCAACGGTATAGAGGTAGACGTCATCCAGCTCACCCACCTGTGACTCGATATCACGCGGTACAGCAATATCGACCATAAACATGGGACGATGCTTGCGTTTTTTCAGTGCCGTCTCTACCGCCCCCTTACCGAGGATCGGCAGCTGGCTGGCGGTGGAGGAGATCACCATATCGGCCTCATGCAGGTGATCCGGGATCTCGGAGAGCGCAATGGCATAACCACCGAACTCACTGGCCAGATTATGCGCCTTTTCCACCGTGCGATTGGCGACGATGATGCGCCCCACACCGCTTTCGTGCAGATGACGTGCCACCAGTTCGATGGTCTCACCGGCACCGATGAGCAGTGCGGTGTGCCTGGAGAGATCACTGAAGATCTGCTTGGAAAGCGACACTGCAGCAAAGGCGACAGAAACCGGACTGGCACCGATGGCGGTATCGGTACGAACCTGCTTGGCTACACTGAAGGTGTGCTGAAACAGACGATTGAGCAGCTGACCGACAGTTCCGGCATCATTGGCGGTGCTATAGGCCTGCTTCATCTGGCCGAGGATCTGCGGCTCACCCAGCACCATTGAATCGAGGCCGCTGGCGACACGCAGAATATGGTGTACCGCGTGGCGATCCGGGTGGGCGTAGAAATAGGGCTCTACATCTTCCAGCTTAAGATTGTGGAAACGGCTGAACCAGTCGCGTACCGCACCGCTATCCTCACCCTCAATGCCGCAGTAGAGCTCGGTGCGATTACAGGTGGAGAGGATCGCCACCTCGTTGACACCATTGGTCACTGTCAGCTCGCTGAAGGCCTGCGGCAGCTTCTCAGGCGTAAAGGCGACCTGCTCCCGTATCTCTACAGGGGCCGTCTTGTGGTTGATACCGAGCGCAAACAGTGTCATAAAATCGAGGATTACAATCATGAACGAACTGCACATTTTGCTTTAGACAGG
>JBFFJV010000059.1:0-11444 GCA_041555695.1 Thiohalomonadaceae bacterium
GGCCTTCCAAATCAGCAGTGAACAGGGCTCGCGCTTAGCGCACCCCCCCACCATAGACATAGCGGGAGAAGGTCGCGACCTCCTGGCTTACCCGGCGGAACAGGGCATCCAGGCTCACAATCGCATCTTCGAGGATATTCACAGCAATAAACGGGTGCTCAATACGTAACCGCTGGTACATCTTGCGGCTGAGACGAATCAGACGGGTGCCGTGGGTTTTGGAGACGATGCGCACAGAGCGCGGCTGGCGATCGAAGAAGGACATGGAGCCGATCATACCACCGGCCTTGGCGCGTCCGAGTTCCACGACCTCGCTCTCGGTGTCCTGCTCCAGAGCGGCCTCGCCTTCGACTACGAAGTAGATCCCTTCGCCAACGTCGCCGATGTTGGCGATCACTTCATCTTTGGTGAACTTCACCTCTTCGGTGAACTCCAACAGGGTCTGGATCTCTCGCGTGGTAAGGCACTCGCAGAGGTACTGCTGGTTGAGAAAGTCGGTGAGGTTGATGTTGGGCTGCTCACTCATGGGTTAACTCCTTGCATCAGGTATGGGCATAGCATAATGCAGGCTAGGGTGCGGGGAAAGCGTGTTGTGCTACCGGTGTGCGCATGGCGAGCCTTGGGGTATAGTAACGGCAGCAAATCACCCGCCGGGTGAAAAATAAACACAATGATTTGGAGGTTAAGGTGATTCGTAAGTTTTTCTCTGTAATGTTGCTCTGTCTGCCGTTATGGGCCTGTGCTGAGGAGGCGACCCCCACCGTGCCGGTCGCTGACTATGTTGAGGGAACCGATTATGCAGCAGTGGTGCCACCACTGCCCGGAGCCACCGAGGGTAAGGTTAAGGTGGTCGAGTTGTTCTGGTACGGCTGCCCCCACTGTTTCCAGTTCGACCCGCACCTGCACGAGTGGCTGAAGAACAAGCCGGCCAATGTGGAATTTGAGCGTATTCCCGCCATCTTCAACAACCCCACCTGGAAGCTGCATGCACAGGCCTACTACACCGCTGATGTGATGGGGGTGCTGGATAAGGTGCACGATGCGCTGTTTGATGCGATGCATGTGAAAAAGCAGCGCTTTACTACCAAGGAGTCGTTACGTGACTTTTTCGTCTCCCGCGGGGTTGATGGTGGTGAGTTCGATGCCACCTTCGACTCCTTTGCCGTTAGCGGCCTGGTGCGTAATGCGGCCCAGCTGACCAAGCAGTACGGCATCGACGGTGTACCCACCATGGCGGTACAGGGTAAGTACCGGGTGGGCGGTCGGATGGCCGGTAGTTATCCCAATATGATCCGTATCGTCGATCATCTGGTAGCCAGGGAATCCGCTGCCAAATAGGTCTAGACTCAGTGTATTACTAGGTTAATACACTGAGGAGACGCCGATGAAGGCGGCAGAACTGTTTGTTCGTTGTCTGGAAAACGAGGGTATTGAATATATCTTCGGTATTCCCGGCGAAGAGAACCTCGATGTGATGGATGCGCTGCTCGACTCGAGCATCACCTTCGTTATCGTCAGGCACGAACAGGGTGCCGCCTTTATGGCCGACGTCTATGGTCGTCTCACCGGCCACGCCGGGGTTTGCCTTGCCACTCTCGGTCCCGGAGCGACCAACCTCATCACCGGCGTGGCCGATGCCAATATGGATCATGCCCCGCTGGTGGCCATCGCCGGTCAGGCCTCGACCCACCGTCTGCATAAGGAGTCCCATCAGGTGCTCGATCTGGTGCAGATGTTCCAGCCGATCACCAAATACTCCACCCGCCTGTTGACCCCCAATACCATCCCCGAGGTAGTGCGTAAGGCGTTCAAACTGGCGCAGACTGAGAAGAGTGGTGCCAGCTTCATTGAATTCCCCGAGAATCTGGCCGAGATGGAGCTGGAGGATCATCCGCTGCCGGTAAAGAATCCAATGCTGCCCGAGCCTGCACAGGACCAGGTGGAGCGGGCGATTAGGGTTATCTCCGAGGCGCATGAGCCTTTGATCCTCGCCGGAAATGGCGTGGTACGTAGTAAGGCGTGGCGCCAGTTACAGGATTTTGCCGAGCGCATGAATATCCCGGTGGCCAACACCTTTATGGCCAAGGGGGTGATGCCGTTTAACCACCCGCTGGCGCTGGGTAGTGCCGGGCTACAGGCCAAGGACTATATTCACTGCGGCTTCGAGGGGGCCGATGTGATCATCTGCATCGGCTTTGATTTGGTAGAGTACCACCCCTACCTGTGGCACCCGAGCCGTGACCGGCGCATTGTACATATCGATACCACCCCGGCCGAAGTGGACGCTTACTATTCGATAGAGGTTGGCGTGGTGGGTGATATCAAGCACTCACTGTTGCGTATCGGAGAGCTGGCAACCCCTCACACCGGCCACCGCCTGCGCCCGCTGCGCGAGGCGCTGATCCGCGAAATGGATGGCTGTAGCGCGGATACGGGCTTCCCGGTGAAGCCGCAGAAGATCATCTGGGATCTGCGCACCGCGATGGCGCTGGAGGATATCGTCATCTGCGACGTGGGCGCCCACAAGATGTGGATGGCGCGCATGTTCCGCTGCGAATACCCCAACACCTGCATTATCTCAAACGGCTTTGCCAGTATGGGTATTGCCCTGCCCGGCGCCATCGCCGCCAGCATGGCCTACCCCGAGCGTAATGTGGTGGCGGTAACCGGGGATGCGGGTTTTCTGATGAATGTGCAGGAGCTGGAGACTGCGGTGCGGATGAAGACCCCTATTGTGGTGCTGGTATGGAACGATAGCGGCTATGGCCTCATCAAGTGGAAGCAGATGAATCAGTTTGGACGTTCCTCCCATGTCGACTTTGGCAACCCTGACTTTGTGCAGCTGGCCGAGTCGTTTGGTGCCGAGGGGCTGCGGGTGGAGAGTGCTGAAGAGCTGCTTCCGGCCTTGAGAAAGGCACTGGAAAGCGATAGCGTTACGGTTATCGATTGTCCCGTAGACTACGGGGAGAACCTGAAGCTCACCGCCGCGTTGGGTGAGATGGTCTGCCCCATCTAACAGGCAGCTGAAAAAGCCATATGCGGCACGATACGGCGTTAAAATCTAGCTCAAAATGCGCATTTACTCACTGTGAACTGCGCTTTTTCGTCAGATTTTTCCTTGTCTCGCACTCACCGGTAACTTTTTCTGCAGCCTGTTTGGTTACAAAGGATCCCAAATGACAACAGCAGCAAATGCCATCAACACCGGCCACCGGTTACGGCTGCTCAGCTACAACATTCAGGTGGGGATCAGCAGTACCCTGCCGCGCCACTACCTCACCAAGAGCTGGAAACACGTGTTCCGGGCGCGCCGCCGCTTTGAAAACCTCGACAAAATCGCCCACCTGCTGCGCGGCTACGATATCGTTGGCCTGCAGGAGTTGGATGCGGGCAGCCACCGCACCGGTTATATCGATCTTACCGAGTATCTGGCGCAGCAGGCCGACTACCCCTTCTGGTATCATCAGCTTAATCGAAACTATGGCCCGCTGGCGCAACACGGTAACGGCTTTTTGAGTCGGCTGCGTCCGACGGAGATCAGTGAGCACCGTTTGCCCAGCCTGATCCCCGGACGCGGTGCGATGCTGGTGCGCTACGGACACGGCGAGCAATCACTGGTGGTGATCTTCGTACACCTGTCATTAAGCCGCCGGGCACGGCGTAACCAGCTTGCCTTTGTGGCAGAGCTGGCGAATCAGTATCGTCATGTGGTGGTGATGGGGGATATGAACTGCTCACCTGTGAGTGCCGAGATGGTGCAGCTATTTCGCACCACCGGGTTACGGGAGCCGGTGGAGGAGTTGCAGACATTTCCCAGCTGGCGACCGCAGCACCATATCGACCATATCCTGGTGAGTGACGGGCTGCAGGTAAGTGAATGTCATGTACTCAATCATGCCCACTCGGACCATCTACCCATTTCGATGGAGGTGGTATTACCACCGGAACTGGTACTTGAGTAGAGAACAATAACGAACGGATTAGATGTGACAATGGAAAATCAGCAAGACGAACTACAGGGCTGGAAACAGCGCTATTACGACGCCATCGGCGATCTCGAAACACGCGAAAAGCAGTGGGCCGAGGTTGAACAGGCACTGCGCCAGGGGCTAAATCGCCTCAGTCTTGCCGCGGTTGACTCCGATGCCGAGCTCAACCGTCAGCTGGAGGCGTTACGTGGAGAGATCCGCAAGGGTGTCTCCAGCGAGGCGCTACAGTCGCAGCTTGGTGTCATTTCCAGTAGCATCCTGCGCCTTGATGAAGCGCGTAAAAGTCAGCAACAACTGCCTACACCGGCGGAGCTGATGCTGGACATCATCAGCCGCATTCAGTTTCCCCACGGTATGGGCCACCGCGCCCGTGCACTGCAGAAACGCCTGGTTAAGGCGGAGCGCGAAGAGTGTGTGGCAATGGGAGAGGAGTTTGCCTCTCTCATCGGCGAGGCGCTGGAGTGGAGCGCCAGTGAGCAGGCTGAGGGTGGAGAAGGCGACGAGAAGAAGGGGCTGCTCGGTAAGCTGTTTAGCGGCAGGGAGAAGAGTGGGGGGACAGAAGCGGCAGCCCTGGCCACCGGGGTGGACGGACTGCAGCTTGGCAAGGAGTTACTGGATGAGCTGATTCGCTCGCTGGTTTCTGAAGAGGCGGGCCGTAGCAGTCTGAGTGAAAAGCTCGAGGCGAGTGAGCAGGAGGCACAACTGCAGCGGCTGGCGCGCGAGCTGGTTGAGATACTGCGCGGTATGGGAGAAGCGCCAGTGTCCGGCGAGGGTGAGGCGACATTACCGGTTAACGAGGTGCTGGTACGCCTGCTGGAGCGCCTGGATATCCCCGCCGAGTTGGGCGGCGAGGTGGAGTCGGTAAAGGCGATGTTGCTACAGAGCCTGCCTGCAGAAGAGATGGACAAGGTGATCGTGGCGATCGCCGAACTCATCGCCGAGATGCGCAGCCGCATGCAGAGCGAAAAGGCGGAGATAGAGAACTTTCTCAAGCAGCTTACTACCCGCCTGCAGGAAATTGATCGTGGCTTCCAGAGCAATGTGGCGACACAGCGTGAGTCATTTCGTGATGGTCAGGCACTGGATGATGCGGTGCAGGTGCAGGTGCAGGGCATCGAGGAGTCGGTGCAGCAGGCCGAAGAGCTGGTGGCACTAAAAGATCTGGTGCAGCAACGCGTTGATACCATCCGTACTCACATGCAGGAGTTTCGTACTGCCGAAGACCAGCGCCTGCAGCAGGCTGAGCAGGAGGTGGCAGAGCTGACTGAAAAGCTGACGTCGGTACAGGGCGAGTCGGCGCAGCTGCGTAAACGCCTGCAGGATGAGCGTAATCAGGCGATGATCGACCCGCTTACCGGTATTCCCAACCGTCTTGCCTATAACGAGCGCTTGAAGCAGGAGTTTGCACGCTGGCGCCGTTACGGCTCGCCGCTGACGATTGCGGTGTGGGATGTGGATAAATTCAAGTCGGTGAATGATACCTACGGGCACCAGGCTGGCGATAAGGTACTCACCGTGATCGCCAAACTGCTGCACAAGCAGATCCGTGAGACCGATTTTGTTGCCCGCTTCGGCGGCGAGGAGTTTGTGCTGCTGCTGCCAGAGACCAGCCTGGAAAACTCCACGGTGGCGACGGAGCACCTGCGAAAGGCGGTGGAGGCAACCGAGTTCCATTTTCGCGGCAAGCGGGTGCCGATCACCATCTCCTGCGGCGTCAGTGAGTTTAATCAGGGAGATAGCCCGGAGAGGGTGTTCGAGCGTGCCGACAAGGCGCTCTATGAAGCGAAGAACAGCGGGCGAAACCGCTGCTGTAAGGGCTGAGTTAGTTTAATTTATTGTGAATAGTTTGAATAACGATCTGCACATCGCTGTAGTGGGCCTTGGTTATGTGGGCTTGCCGCTGGCCGTGGCCTTTTCCAGGTATCACCGTTGTATTGGTTTTGATATTAACCGCGAGCGCATCACCGCCCTGCGTAAAGGCAATGATGCGACGCTGGAGCTGAGTGATGAGGAGCTGGCCTCGGCGAGCAACTTGCACTACAGCGACCGTGCGGGTGATATTGCCGGCTGCAATATTTATATCATCACCGTCCCTACCCCCATCGATGAGCATAAACGGCCCGACCTCACACCACTGCGTTCTGCCAGTGAGGTAGTCGCCGGGGTGTTGCAACCGGGTGATATCGTGGTCTACGAATCGACGGTCTATCCCGGCGCCACTGAAGAGATTTGTGTGCCGATCCTGGCGGGCGTTTCCGGCCTCAAGTTTAATCATGATTTTTATGTCGGTTACAGTCCTGAGCGCATCAACCCGGGAGATAAACAGCATCGCCTGAGTAATATCGTCAAGGTGACCTCCGGGTCCACCCCCGAGGTGGCACAAAGGGTCGATGCACTTTATGCAGAGATCATTGAGGCAGGCACGCATCTCGCACCCAGTATCAAGGTGGCCGAGGCAGCCAAGGTGATAGAGAACACACAGCGTGATGTGAATATTGCACTAATGAATGAGCTGGCACAGATCTTCGCCCGCCTCGACATCGATACCCAGGCGGTGCTGGCGGCAGCGGGCAGTAAATGGAATTTCCTGCGCTTTACCCCGGGGCTGGTGGGTGGTCACTGTATTGGTGTTGATCCCTATTACCTTACCCACAAGGCGCAGGAGGTGGGGTATCAACCGAACCTCATCCCGGCCAGCCGCCTGATTAATGAAGGGATGGGGCCTTATGTTGCCTCGCGCTTGATTAAATTAATGGCGAGCAAGGGGGATTCGATTGTGGGTGCCCGGGTGTTGCTGCTGGGCTTGAGTTTCAAAGAGGATTGTCCCGACCTGCGCAATACGCGGGTGGTAGATATTGTTGATGAGTTACAGCAGTTTCACGCCGAGGTGGAAATCTATGACCCGTGGGTCGATGCCGGTGAGGCATTGCAGGAGTACGGTATCACACTACAAACGGAGCTGCGCGAGGGTGAATACGACGCAATCATGATCGCGGTCGCACATCAGCAATTCAGGGAGATGGGGAGCGCTACACTGCGCAGCTTTGGCAGGCCTGGAGCCGTGCTGTTTGATGTGAAGTACCTGTTCCCTGCCGAAGAGAGCGATGGGCGTCTGTAGTGCAAGGCATATCGCAATCGCCTGCCGTTAAGGCCGGAGTTTACAGTACCGGAAGTTTTGTTACGGCTTAGCCAGAGAAGGGTCGTTGTTGATGGCCCATACCGCCACCTCGACACGAGAGCGCAGGTTAAGTTTTTTTAGCAGATGTTTAACGTGCACCTTGACGGTACCCTCGGTGATGTCGAGTTTGCGGGCGATCATCTTATTGCTCAGCCCCTGTGCGATCAGTTTCAAGATCTGATTTTCACGCGCGGTTAGCCCCGCCTTATTGAGACTGCTGGGACGGCTCGTCTCGTTGCACAGTGCATGCGCCAGCAGAGCTGTCAGCCGCTCGCTGATCGCCATCTTCCCCGCGGCCGCCTGACGCAGGTAGTCGAGAGTGTCTTCCGGTTCCACATCCTTGAGTAAATAACCGTCGGCACCGGCACGTAGCGCGGCGACTACATCCTCCTCATGGTCAGAGACGGTAAGCATGATAACTCGCGTATCAAGATCAGCCTGCTTTATCGCCTTGAGTGTTTCGATGCCGTCCATTCCCTTCATATTAAGATCGAGCAGGATAAGGTCAGGCTTTAACTCCCGGGCCAGTATCAAGCCATCTTCGCCACTGGCGGCTTCACCAATCATTGACAGGCTGGGTTCCATGCCGATGAGATCGGAGACCCCCTTGCGAAACAACGGGTGATCATCAATTGCGATCAGTGTGGTGATATGCTCGTTCATTCATTTGCCTGTATCGTGGTTTGAGAGCCATCCCTGTAGTGCCGTCTTCCTGCCGCATTAAACACCAGTTCAATACGAGTTCCACCGAGAGCGGAGGGGGAGACACTGAGCTCTCCCTCAAGACCGTGTGCGCGCTCTTTCATGATTGCCAGACCGTAGTGGTGCCGGCGCTCGGTATCACCGGGCATGCCGATGCCATCATCTTCAATTGCGACCTTAACATCATTATTGGTGCTGTATTCCAGAGAGACGACGGCATGTTCGGCCTGAGCGTGGCGTAGCACATTGGAGAGTGCTTCGCGTACGACCTGAATGACATGAACCTCGGCATTGGCTGTCAGTGTACCGTTACCAAGATGGTTATCCAGTTCAATTTCGAGATTGCTACGTCTGCTGAACTCTTCTACGGTCCTGATTAACGCATCGCTGAGCCCCGCCTCGTCGATGCGCAGACGAAAAGTGGTAAGTAACTCACGCAGCTGGCGGTAGGCACTGTTAAGCCCGTCACGCAATTCGGCCGTGACAAGTTTGACCTGTTCGGTGTTATCGGGCTGGGGAATAAGGGCATCGAGTCGACTCACCTGTATCTTCAGGTACGAGAGAGACTGCGCTAGTGAGTCGTGTAGTTCGCGCGCGATCACACTACGTTCTTCCAGTAGAGCAAGCATACGATCCTGAGAGTGTCGTCGGGCAATATTCAGGGCAATGGCGATATGGCTGGCAACCGTCTGGAGCAAGCGCTCCTGCCATGCTTGCAGTGGACGTCCATCGAGTATCTCAACCAGTAGCACGCCGTATTGTTTTTCTTTATCTTTAATTGGCGTTGAGAACAAGCGCAACGTCTCCTCGCTATTGCAAATGATTTCAATGGAGTGTGGATCCTCACTTTCAAAACAGCCCTGACAGTTGGGAGGGTTGCAGATATCCGGCTGGTCGGAAAGAGCTGGATGGGTCGAGGTGAGTTTAAAGGCCTGACGGGCTCCCGTATCTCCAAGGCAGATGAAGCCGGGGCCGGTGCCCACCATATTCTTAATGTCCTCAAGCAGCTCTTCATAGACGGCATTAGCCAAAGGTATCTCGCTGAGATTTCGCGTGGTGTTATAGAGGAGCTCCAGTGACTGGTTACGTTGCTCCAGGTCGGCCGTCTTTTCGTGTACCCGGTTTTCCAGATCGCTGTAAGTCCTGGAGAGATCTTCAGCCATCAGGTTAAAGGTGTAGGCAAGTTGTCCAAGTTCATCTTCACTCTGAACGCGTGTACGGCGAGAAAAATCGCCTCGTCGTACGGCACTGGCGCAGCCTAGCAGGTCACGCAGTGGGATCAGTACGCTGGTATTTATCAGGTACATGGTGAAGAACACTACCAGAATGGTGAGGAACAGCGACACTAGCTGAATCATCCGCAGCAGTTGAATCTGCTGTTCAGCCTCAATTTCCAGCAACTTCACCATGTCGTCGATTTCAGCGACAAAGGGATCGACGGCCTCCAGGTAGCTGGTACGTAGACCATCGATAACCTCAACGTTATTGGCTGAGAGAGATTTCTGTGAGGCGGTGATGATGTAGGTGTCGAGTAGCGGCTGTATCTGCTGCAGCCACTGCATCTGTACACGAGTGTAACTATCAAGTAGTTGCTGGTTGGAGCTCTTTGCCAGCACACCGGTAAGGCGGTGGCTGTTAAGGCGTTGCTCGAACTCCTGGATCAGGGCAGCAGAGCGCTTCAGGCGCGCCGTTTGCTGAACATCAGTGTAGTGCGCCAGGGAGCTGGCAATACGGTAGGACTGCATGCGCAGAGTACCGGCCTGGTTAATGGCAGCAGCCTGCCCCTCAGAGGTTTCGGCAATAAAGACCGAACTGAGCATACCAAGAATAGCAAGTACGGTAATCGCAGCCATAGCCAGACCAAGGCGTATCAGCAGCGATTTGTCGAACACCTTTAACATGCGTTTATTCTACTCTTTGCGACCGCCTACCGGTAGCATCTGAACAAGGGATAATACCAATCGGATACAGAACAAAAATAACAAAAGCCGCCAGATAGCCGGCATGGATGCATCTATGTAGTTGAATGGGCTAAGGCGAATAAAACGGCGTCGAGGTACAATCGCTTAGAGTAAGCAACAATCGACGAGAAACAACGACCGGAGCCACTATGTTGTTAGAAGCCCCCTGGGCCCTGCCCACCCTGATCGCTGTGCTAAGTGCTGCTGTGGCCTATCTGCTGGCAACGATCCTTGCCGGACGCAGCCGCAAACCGCTGGAGACAGAACTGGCGGTGATGCATGAGAAGGGGACGACACTGACTGCGCAGCTGGAGGAGTTGCGCGCGCAGCAGGCCTCACTGCAGGGGCAACTGCAGCAGGTGACGCGACAACGTGACGAGGTATCACGTGAGGGGCAGGGTGATAAGGTACGTTTGCAGGGAATGGAGCAGCGCATGCAGCAGGCGCTGGATGAGATCGCGGTGCTCAAGGCCGAGGTGAAGAGCGAGCAGCAGCGCGTAGCCACCCTGCAGTCGGAGAACGCCGAGCTGCGTACCAGCGCAAAGGAGAAGGAGGAGCACGTTCGTCAGCAGTTTGCCAGACTCGAGGAACATGAGGAGCGGCTGAAAAAAGAGTTCCAGAACCTGGCCAACCAGATCTTCGAGGAGAAGGGCAAGGCCTTCGATGAGAAGAACAAGCAGTCGATGAACACCCTGCTCAACCCCTTCCGCACCCAGATGGATGAGTTTCGCAAAAAGGTCGAAGACATCCACCACAAGGATACCCAGCAGCAAAGTGCGCTACGCACCGAGCTGCAGCATCTGCAGGAACTGAATAAACAGATCACCGAAGAGGCGCACCAGCTGGCGACCGCACTAAAGGGGCAGAAGAAGACTCAGGGCAACTGGGGTGAGCTGATTTTAGAAAATGTGCTGGAGCGCTCCGGCCTGCGCAAGGATATCGATTATAAGCGCGAGGTCAGCTTCAGCACCGAGAACGGGCGCTCGCGTCCCGATGCCATCGTCTACCTGCCCGATGAGAAACACCTGGTGATCGACGCTAAGGTCTCGCTCAACGCCTACACCCGCTACGTTAATGCGGAGGATGAGGTGGTGCGCGAACAGGCGCTAAAGGAGCATGTCGCCTCGGTGGCGGGTCGTATTAAGGAGCTGGCAGATCGCAACTACTTTGAACTGCCCGGCCTTAACTCACCAGAGATGGTGTTTATGTTCATCCCCATCGAGTCGGCCTTTGTCGAGGCGATGCGTGGTGATGAGTCGCTCTTTCAGAAGGCGCTGGAGATGAACGTGCTGGTTGCCACCCCCACCACCCTGCTCACCAGCCTCAACATCGTGCGCCAGTTGTGGCGTTTTGAAGACCAGAATAAACACACCGCGGAACTTGCCGATAAGGCGGCCAAGGTTTACGACAAGCTACGCCTCTTTGTTGAGAGCATGGACGATGTGGGTAGTGCGCTGGAGAAGGCGCGTGAAAGTTATCAAACCGCCTACAGCCGCCTCTATAGCGGGCGCGGTAACGTGATTAAACAGGCCGGCGAGTTCAAGAAGCTTGGCGTCGCGGTAAAAACTGAGCTGCCAAAACATCTGCAGGATAAGGGGGAGCTGGAGTTAAGCC
>JBFFJV010000060.1:0-11384 GCA_041555695.1 Thiohalomonadaceae bacterium
CCCGGCGGGCCTCATCGCCCGGTTACAACCGGACACCAGCAAAGAGCGTGGCTTTGTATTTGAAAGTAAGGTGTTAATTGATGCCGCACGTAGCGGCTTTCCCTGTAAGGTCACACCCATCTCATCGAGCTATCACGCCAATGCACGCGCCAGTCACTTCAGACCGGTGGCTGACATTACACGAATTGTCTTAATGGTGGCGTGGAGCCTGTTATCCCGCGGTTTCTATCCACAGGGTCTATGGCGGGCACTAAGGGGAAAAGGGAGAGACTAAGCAGGGCCGGGAGAACCCCGACCCATACTGCGATTACAGCAGGTTAAGTTGCGTCTGAATCGCCTTTTGCAGATTCTGCACCCAACTATTGTAATTCTGGTGAATATTGGTGCCATCGTAGTTCAGATGCTGGCTATCGTTATAGCGAATGCTATAGGACTTGGAGCTGTAGTCGATATCGACAACGGCTACATGTTTGCGCAACGATAGAGTTCCGATCAACTTGCCTGTTCCGTTGGCCTTCATCACCCAGCCCAGACCAGAGCCTGCGCGCATGATGGCCTTCTTAACATCGCTTGACGAAACTTTGTCGACGGAAGCAACGACTACCGCATCTTCAACGTTATAAACCGCCGCAGTACGACAGCCTGACAGCACCATAAGCACCAGCGATACGGCGACAATAAAAATCTTCTTTGACATTATCTGCTCCTGATATTTCTTATAAATTCCCAAATCCAATGTATGATGGGCACACTATATAGGCAGCTGTGACATCATCGCCGGAAAGACTAACAAAGGCGGCCTGCAAGCGCAATTTCATGCGCATACGCCACCACACATTAACACCATAGCAACCCTCTCTGGCGATCCCCCCAACACAAGCTAATCACGACTAAAAGCAGGTATAATGAGACACATTCAGACAGACCATCATTGATTCGTCCAGCATTGGGAAGGATTCAATTTGTGGACACGATTAAATTTCGCTCAGCCCCGGCTCACTTCGACAACAAAGCATAACCGGTTAAGCCTGATCAATGATGCACGGAGTAAATTGCATGAAACCGATATTCAAGAAAAAGACGATCTCCGCCTATGAGGCCATTGACGAGGCACAGAAGATCGCCTTTGCCCCGCTGATCTTTCAGGCGGTTCGCACCATGCGTGACCTGGGGGTGCTGCAACAGCTGGAAGAACATAAAGAGCAGGGGGTTGATGCACAGACCATCGCCGAAAACTTAACGCTATCGGTATACGGCGTCGAGACCCTACTGGAAAGCGGTATGAGTTGCGGTGTGGTCGAGCTTAACGACGAGGGACTCTTTACCCTTAGCAAGGTCGGCTACTACCTGCTGCACGATCCGATGACCCGCATCAATATGGATTACAATCATGATGTCTGCTATCAGGGAATGTTCTACCTGGACGAGGCCATTAAGAGCGGCAAGCCCAGCGGACTGAAGGTATTCGGCGAGCAGTGGGAGACACTCTACCAGGCCCTGCCGCATCTTCCCGAGAAGGTAAAGGCGAGCTGGTACGCCTTCGATCACTTCTACTCCGACACCGCCTACCCGGCAGCTCTCAAGCTCATCTTTGCCGACAAGCCAAAGAGCCTGATCGATATCGGCACCAATGTTGGAAAATTCACTATTCTCGCCGCCCGTCACGATGCGGAGGTGCATATCACCATGGTCGACCTGCCGGACCAGCTGCAAAATGCCATCCGCAATGTTGAAGAGGCC
Organism: Thiohalomonadaceae bacterium; assembly: GCA_041555695.1. Classification (GTDB taxonomy): domain Bacteria; phylum Pseudomonadota; class Gammaproteobacteria; order Thiohalomonadales; family Thiohalomonadaceae; genus JAPHSX01. The sequence continues at coordinate 1,741 of JBFFJV010000060.1, forward strand.
GGTTTCAGTGATCGCGTCACCCCTCTGGGCATGGACCTGCTGGACGAGTCCAGCACCTTTCCGGCCGCTGCCGATATCTACTGGCTGAGCCAGTTCCTCTCCTGCTTCGGTAAGCCGGAGATCATCAGCATTCTTAAGCGCATCGCCCGGGTGATGGGGGACAACTCCACCGTCTACATCCTCGAAACCTGCTGGGATCGCCAGCAGCACGAGACCTCCAGCTACTCACTGATCAACACCTCGCTCTACTTCACTGCGATGGCCAGCGGCAACTCCAAGATGTACCACTCACGAGAACTACTCGAGTGCATTGAGGCTGCGGGGCTGGAACTGGAGCAGGCCACCGATAATCTCGGCCTCTGCCACACTATTTTCGCCTGTAAAAAGCGTCAGTAACACCGCATTAAAATAACGACATGCAAAGAACCTGGCTACAACAAAAAGAGCGTGGCAGCCTGCTGCTGATTCGCCTGATCGGCTGGATCGCCTTACGTCTGGGCCGTCCACTTGGCCGTCTGCTGCTCTACCCCATCAGCTTCTACTTTGTGCTGTTAGTGCCGCGCGCACGTCGTGCATCGCACGACTACCTGCGACGGGCGCTGGGGCACACCCCACGCTTTTCAGAGATCTTCCACCATGTTCACACCTTTGCCGCCACCATACTGGACCGCGTCTACCTGCTCACCAATCGCATTGAGCACTTTGATATCACCATCCATGGTTACCCTGAACTTCTCGCACAGTACCATCGTGGCAGGGGCTGCCTCATGCTGGGCTCGCATCTCGGCAGTTTCGAGCTATTGCGCAGCCTCGCCGGGCGCGAAGAGGGGGTGGTATTTCATGCCCTGATGCATGAGGCCAATGCGGAAAAGGTTAGCAGTGTGCTCAATGCACTCAACCCGGAGATAAAGGATACCGTGATCCCGGTGGGGCGTAGCGACACCCTGTTTCAGGTGCAGGCCGCGATGGAGCGCGGTGAGGTGGTAGGCATACTCGGTGACCGGGTGGCGCTCGATGACAAGATCGTGAATTGTGATTTTTTCAATCAAAACTGTGAGTTCCCGGCCGGGCCGCTTCTGGTCGGCGGTCTGCTACAGGTGCCGGTGATTATGTTCTTTGGTGTCTATCTCGGTGGGCGCCGCTATGAGATCCACTTCGAGGTGCTGAGTGAGGGTTTCAGCCTGGAGCGGAGTCGCCGCATGGAACAGGTGCAGGCGCTCACCCAGCAATATGTCTCGCGCCTGGAACACTACTGCCGCAGCTACCCCTATAACTGGTTTAACTTTTATGATTTCTGGAAGGACAGGGAGTAGCCATCAGCCTGACACCCGGCCTACTTAACCAGCACCAGCAGCAACACCACAATCACCACGAACATGGCAAAGCCGACCACGCCGAAGGTAGAGGAGGTCTGCGCTATCTTACGCTGTAACCGCGCGGTGAGGTTACGCAGTTCCATCGTCTCCGCCTGCAGTTTGCTGTAGGCCTCACCAACGGTTTTCAGATCCTTTTTCAGCTTCTCTTTTTCTTCTTTTTCCTTACTCAGGATCTTCTGCGCATCACTAAGACGGGCGCTGAGCTTAGCCGTCTTATCCTCCTCTGACTCAACGCTACTGCCATCAAGCTCACCCAGAATGACCTGTTTGGGTTCCTCCCCCTTCACCACGTGGTTCATCGCGTGCTCCAGACCACGCAGCTCAGCGTAGTAGCTGCTATCGATGCCACCACCACGGCGGGCTCGCTCCTTCAACCGCTCCTTTTCAGTAGCGACTGTGGAGGCACTCATCTTCACCGCCTTACGATAAGCGTCGGTATAGATAAAGGCATCCCTTGCGGAAAACTGTACTACTCTGGCAGTCATCCTCTTCCCCCTGGCTCTGCATTGGCTGCGGCTTGTCTCTGTAACCTTATCGGCACGCGCCGCGGCATTCTTTACTCTTCAAAATAGGTATAACCCTCGATGCCCGCCAGCAACTCCTCAAGATAGTGCTCCCGGGTTTCACCAGGCAGGCCACTCTGTGCCAGCTTTTCACGATAGCGCTCGATCAACATCGGGGTCTCGAAGTGGACATAACGCAACAGGTCGTCCACGCTATCACCGCGCTCGGCATTTTCCAGCCGATACTCGCCGTTCGGCTGCATCACCACATTCACCGAATCGGTATCACCGAACAGGTTGTGCATATCCCCCAGGATCTCCTGATAGGCCCCCACCAGGAAAAAACCCATCAGGTAGGGCCGGCCCGGCTCCAGCTCATGCACCCGCAGGCTGCTCTCTACCCCCTCACTGTCGACGTACAGGTCGACCCGCCCGTCAGAGTCGCAGGTCAGGTCCTCCAGTACCGCGTGACGTGTCGGCTCCTCATCCAGCCGCTGCAGCGGCATGATGGGGAAGACCTGGTTAATCCCCCAGATATCTGGCATCGACTGAAACAGGGAGAAATTACAGAACAGCTTATCGGCAAGTTTTTCGTGCAACTCGTCCCGCGCCTCACGGTGGGCACGTACCCCCGGTTGCAACCGCTGTACCAGTGCATGGCAGAGGGCAAAATAGAGCTGCTCGGCCTGGGCGCGCTGCTGCAGGTTGAGCACCCCGTGCAGGTACATCGCCTGCGCCTCAGCCAGCCAGTTCACCGTGTCGTGATAGAGCTCCAGCGCCGGACGCACTGAGCCGTTCTGCAGCCCCTCCCACATGTCATGCAGAATAGCGTGGTCACTCTCGGCGGGTGGCTTGATTCCATTACCATCGGGAACCTTTTCCACATCGAGCACATTGGTTACCAGTACCGCATGGTGGGCGGTCAGGGCGCGCCCCGACTCGGTAATGAGATCGGGGCAGGGCAGGCCGTGTGCGCTGCATACCTCGCCCAGGGTGTGCACGATATTATGGGCATACTCATCGATGGAGTAGTTCACCGAGCAGGCGCTACGGGAGCGGGTTCCTTCATAGTCGATACCGAGGCCGCCGCCCAGGTCAATTACGCTCAACGGCACACCCAGCGCACGCAATTCACTATAAAAACGCCCCACCTCGCGCACGCCGCGCTGGATGTCACGGATATTGGCCAGCTGCGAGCCGAGATGCACATGCATCAGCTGCAAGCATTCCAGTTTGCCTGCAGTGCGCAGACGTTCCACTGCCTGCAGCAGCTGCGCGGCGGAGAGTCCGAACTTCGACTTCTCACCACCGGAGTTCTGCCACTTTCCGGCACCAATGGAGGCGAGACGCAGTCGTGCCCCAAGCAGCGGAGTGATCCCCAGCTCGGCGCTCTGCTGCAGCACCATCTCCAGCTCGGAGAGTTTCTCCACCACGATGGTGACCTTGTGGCCCAGGGCCTTACCGATGAGGGCCAGACGGATATATTCACGGTCCTTGTAGCCATTGCAGACGATGGTACCGCCAGGTGGCACCAGCGCCAGCACGGCCATCAGCTCCGGTTTGCTACCGGCCTCCAGCCCCACGCGCTCACCACCATGACGTACGATCTCCTCGACCACGCTACGCTGCTGATTGACCTTAATCGGGTAGACCGCGGTGTAATGCCCCGCGAATCCCTCCTGACTCATCGCACGGTCAAAGGCGCTGGTAAGGGTATCGACTCGCTGATGCAGGATATTGTTAAACCGCAGTAATACCGGCAGCGACAGGCCATGCCCGTGCAGTTCACGGGCGAGCTCATCAAGGTCGATGGCCCGCGAACTGTCGCGCTGCGGGTAGACGCAGGCATGACCCGCCTCATTAATGCCGAAATAACCATCACCCCAATGGGCGATGTTGTAACAGTGCTGCGCCTGTTGAATGTTCCAGTCCGCCATAGCCGCCGTCCGCATGAAAACAACTGAGATTATCCGCCATTCCCCCCTCCTTGGGAATGTCTGGTTGCACCCCCACCGGCGCGGGGGTATCTTTGCGCGATTACCACCCCTGACCAAGAGATCATCGTCATGTTACCCACCGATAAACAATGGTACAGCGAGCCCTGCATTGAGTACGGCTCTGCCTTCTCTTTAACCGTCACCAGTAAATTATTTGAGGAACAGAGCCCGTTCCAGAAGGTCGAGGTCTACGCCACCGAAAAATTCGGTAACCTGATGACCATCGATGGGCTGGTGATGCTGACCACGCGCGACAACTTTCTCTACCATGAAATGATGTCTCATCCGGTGCTATTCACCCACCCCAGCCCCAGGCGGGTACTGATCATCGGTGGCGGCGACTGCGGCACACTACGTGAAGTATTACGCCACCCCGGCGTAGAGCAGGCGATCCAGGTCGATATCGATGAGGTGGTCACGAAAGCGTCGCTACTGCACTTCCCGGAGCTGTGTGAATCGAATGATGACCCGCGTGCCGAGCTGCACTTTGACGATGGTCTGAAGTGGGTGAAACAGGCCGAAGCGGGAAGTTACGATGTAATTATCGTCGACAGTACCGACCCCATCGGCCCGGCCGAGGGCTTGTTTGGTGAGGCCTTCTACCGTGACTGTCTTGCAGCACTGGGGGATAACGGCATTCTGGTGCAGCAGAGCGAGTCGCCGCTCTACCATCTGGAGTTACTGACGGAGATGCACCGTTTCATGGGAAAGGCCGGCTTCGCACACCGCCAGACACTGCACTTCCCGCAGCCGGTCTACCCCTCAGGCTGGTGGAGCTGCACCATGGCCTCGAAGTCGCCCATTGCCGAGCTGCGTGAGAGCGCCGCCGCAAGCCGCCCCTTTGAGACCCTATTCTACACCCCCGAGACCCATCGCGGCGGCCTTGCCCTGCCGCCGTTTGTAGAAAAAGCCCTGGCCGGCATCAACTAAAATCAGGCCCCAGCTGGCGGCGTCAGCGCCGCCAGTGCCTCACGCAGCCGGTCCATATGGATAGGCTTGCTCAATACCTTCTGCATACCCACTGCCAGGCAGCGCTCAATATTCTCCTGAGTCACATCGGCGGTCAATGCAATCACCGGTACCGCCGCCCCATAGGGCGCGATCTCGCGTAGTTTTTGTGTGGTCTCCAGCCCATCCATACCGGGCATCCGTACATCCATCAGTACCACGTCGAAACGGCTGTCGTGAAAACGCTCCAGTGCCTCATAGCCATCAGCGGCCGCCGTCACCTCGCACCCCTGCTGGCGCAACAGTTCGGTGCCGGCGATACGATTAATGGCGTCGTCCTCCACCAGCAGCACCTGCAGTGCCTGGGGCAGGAACTTCACCCGCGCCTCCTCATCCTCGCTCTGCGGCGTACCGCCGCGCTGTAACTCAAGATTGAACCAGAAAAGGCTCCCCTTCCCCGGTTCACTCTCCACACCGATCTCGCCACCCATCAGCTCGACCATGCGCCGGCAGATAGCTAGCCCCAGTCCGGAACCGCCGAAGCGTCGTGCCACACTGGAGTCTGCCTGGGTAAAATCACCAAACAGACGCGACTGCACCTCCTCGGCAATGCCGATGCCGGTATCACGTACCGCAAACTTGATGCCGACCCTACCGCTACGCTCATATTCAAAATCAGCGCGTAACAATACCTCTCCGCGCTCGGTAAATTTGAGCGCATTGCCAAGAAGATTAAACAGTACCTGGCGCAAACGGGTGGTATCGCCACGTAGCCAGGCGGGGATACGCAAGTCGACCGTCGCATTTAGCGAGACATCCTGATGCTGGTGCTGCATCTGCATCAGCGCCACCATTTCATCGATCATCTTCGGCAGGTTAAAGTCGGCCTGTTCCAGTTCCAGCTTACCCGCCTCAAGCTTGGAAAGGTCCAGCACATCGCTGAGGATCTGCAGCAGTGACTCACCGGAGAAATCGATCGCCTTGAGATATTCGCGCTGCTGCTCATCGAGCTGCGTCTGCCCCAGTAACTTGGCCATGGACAACGCACCGTTCAGCGGGGTACGAATCTCGTGGCTCATGGTAGCCAGAAACTCATTTTTCGCCTTAATTGCCCCGGCCGCCTCACGGTTGGCCTGTGTCAGTGCCAGCTCCATCTTCTTGCGCTCGGTGATCTCGGCATAACTGCTGAGCAGGCAGGCTTCATTGTCATAATCGATAAACGTTGCTGACATCAGAAAGGTAAAACGTTCACCGCTAAGACTACGCATGCAGATCTCAAAATCATTGACACTGCCATCGAGTTCCAGCAGTCGCATCACCCGGTCACGATCCTCCGGGTCACAGTAAAAGTCGTCTGCACGAAACTCCTCCAACGCCACATCGCCCAGCCCGGAAAGCATCTTGCCTGCACGATTAATGCGCACCAGCTTACCGTTACTCTTGCAGGTAATCGCCATCGGCGTCGGTACCGAGTCGAAGATGGTGCGCAGATTATTTTCACTGGCAATATGCGCCTGCTCTATTGCCTTACGTTCACTAATATCGGTATGTGCCGTCAGAATTGCAGCCTGCCCGTTGTACTCAATCTTTACCGCCGACACCAGACTCCAGAACGGTTTTCCCTTACCGCTCTTCATCTCAATCTCAAGGTTCGAGACCACCCCCTCGCATCGCAAACCCTCCAGTAATTTTTTACGATCCGCCGGGTTTTGATAGTAATTTGCAGCCACCTGCCCACGCTGCTCCTTGCTCTCATCAAACAGTGCGGCCGCACTGTCATTGGCGTAAAGATAATCTCCCCCGGCCTCAGCGGTAACGATCACAGGAAATGGCAGCGAATCAAACAGCAGCCGCATTCGTAACTCGCTATCGCGCAACGCCGCGGTACGCTCCTCTACACGCCGCTCCAGTAGCGCCTGATTGGCCTGCAACTTATCGGTTGCCTCGCGTACGCGACGTTCCAGCAGCACCGGGTAGCGTATCGCAACAATAGCCGCCACCATCACCAGAACAAACAACAGGGAAAAGACCAGGCGCTCCGTTACCATCTTCTCTGACATATCCGGCCAGCCGTCCCGCGGCTTGCCCGCCAGCACCCACTCGCCGTTGGGCAGGGTCACCGGCAGGATAATGGCATCGGCATAGTCTGCCTCGGTACCGAAAAAGAGTGCCCCCTCTTCACCTTTGGCATCCAGACCTCGCAGGCTAATCGCCAGCCCCTGCGCACCTTCTATTGCGGATTCATCGAGCAGGGTTTTCCAGTCAATGACCATGGAGACCATGCCCCACAAGCCGCCCCCATCACGCTCACTGAGGTAGATCGGCTTGCGGGTAATCACCCCCTTCCCCCCCTGTACCAGCTCGTAGGGGCCAGCGACCACCATCTCTCTTCCCGCCATGGTGCGGCGCACCGTCTCGGCCTGCCCCTCTACGCTCAGCAGATCAAGGCCCAGTACCGCTTCATTGTCCTGTAACGGGTAGACATACTCTATGCGGGTACCCACACTCACTGCCAGATTTCGCATCCCCTTGCCAGCATAGCGATAAAGATTCTCAGCCAGTGGCGTGAACTCCTCAGCGGAAAGTCCGCCACGCGAATAGACATAGCTCTCTACGCTAAGGGTGACGAAAATGCGCCGGTTGAGGGAGGACTCCAGCCGTTCCATGATCTCGACCAGCTGAATAAAGACCTCATCCCTGGCCTGCTTCTGAAGAAGTTCATAACTATGATGCTCGTACCTGCTCCAGCCCCAGAGCATCATTACGGCAAGCAGCGGCAAGACGATGAAATAGCGCAGCATCCCGTAGCGCTCTTTACTCTGTTTACCCATACCCTTTCTGTCTCCCAGTTCCGCGGGTGATATTAGCCAATTCTATCCAATCGCAGGCGTTCGCGCTCATCGAACAGGCGACGCGCACCAAAGTGTACCGCCCCCATGGTGCCAAAACCGGTGCCCGAGGCGATAAGGAACATAATCAGGATCTGGTATTTCACCGCCTCCATCGGCTCGGCACCCGCCAGGATCTGACCGGTCATCATCCCCGGCAGACTGACCAGGCCTGCCGCCGCCATGGCATTGAGCATCGGCAACATGCCGACCCGCATACTGTCGCGCCGGATTTGCGCAATCGCCTCACACCAGGTCTGGCCCTGAAGCAGGCGGGCCTCAATCACGCGACGCTGCTGGTACACCGAGCTGGTCAGGCGCTCCAGCCCCAGCGCCACCCCGTTCATGGTATTGCCGAGCATCATCCCCAGTAATGGAATGGCGTACTGCGGCTGGTACCAGGGATCGGGGCTGATAATAATGAGCAGCGTAATCAGGGTAACGGTGAAGGAGGAGAGAAACATCGACAGGGTGCCGACCCCATACCCCCACCAACCGACAAAACGTCGCTCCTGGCGCTCCATCACAATGCGGCCGGCAGCCAGCAGCATCACCGCTGACATCAGCGCCACCCAGCCCAGATGGACATTGGCAAAGAGCAGCTTCAGTACCAGGCCGATCAGCAGGAGTTGCACTGTGGTTCGCAGTGCGGCAAACAGCAGTTTACGGCTAATGCCGAGGGCCAGGCGAAAACTGAGCAGGGCCAGCACCACGACCAGCAGTGAGGCAATGCCCAGGTCCAGCGGGCTCAGTGAGATGAAATTCATAGCTCGACCTCCTTGATCCCACGCCCCTCAATACAAAAGTGGTGCTGTGCCACACGCTGGCGCTGCTGCGGGTCGTGGCTCACCCAAATCACCACCGCCTGCTGCTGCCGCCGGTAGTTCGCAATTAACGCCTCCACCGCCTCAACACTCTGAGGGTCCAGTGCCGCAGTAGGCTCATCCAGTAATAGCACCTCGGGGCGATTCTGCAGCAACCGTAGCAATGCCAGGCGCTGGCGCTCGCCCGTGGAGCAGCGCGAAACCTCCCATTCCATCGCCTCCTCCGTAAGACCCAGGGACTCAAGATATTGCAGCTCATCCCCGGAGAAGTGATCGCCTACCCGCTCCGACCACCAGAACGGCTCGGCCGGCAGCAGGCCAACCCTGCGCCGCCATAGGTGGCCTGCCATCGACATGGCACTCCTGCCATTGAGTAAGACCTCACCCTCATGCGGGTCGAGATCCGCAATGGCACGCAGCAGCAGACTCTTGCCACTACCGCTTGCCCCCGCCAGTGAGACACACTCTCCACAATTGATTTGCCAGTCAATAGGCCCCAGATAGAGAGTAGTGAGCGCCGCGAGGCAAAGACCCTTGCTGTTTTCGTTATTCACCACAGATGCACTATGTTAATTAGATGAGTAAACAGGAGAATACACCATGTCAGAACCCCATATCGCGCAGAAAAAGCCCTGCATTGTCGAGCTGGAGGCCGGCGACTACTGGTTCTGTACCTGCGGTCGCAGTAAGGAGCAGCCATTCTGCGATGGCAGCCACAAGGGCACCGACTTCTCACCGCTAAAATTCACCCTGGAAGAGGGGCGAAAAGCCGGGTTGTGCGGCTGCAAACACAGTAAAACCCTACCGTTCTGCGACGGTAGCCACAAAGATCTATAACGGCAGGGGCTACACAGTTTGCGCTCTTTCCACGAAAGTCATCCTGTTCGTCGTCGCTTAGAAAAATCCCCACCAGGAGCATGCATAATGGTGCTCCTGATGTTACATTTAATCCGCCATTCACCACCGGAATTTCCCTACAGAATCAGTACGTTAATAGAACTGGGCGACCCCTCAGCGTGGATATGATGGTCCGTCATGGCGCCACTGTTACACGCCCCCAACCCTGCGAGACAAGGTCTTCCTGCTGCATACAGGGTAACTATCGACG
>JBFFJV010000061.1:0-11351 GCA_041555695.1 Thiohalomonadaceae bacterium
AGGTCATGTCGGCGGTGAACTGCTGGTCGCGCAGTACCGTAAAGCCCTCTTTTAATGAGAGCTGAAACCAGTCGCGACAGGTGACGCGGTTGCCCGACCAGTTGTGAAAATATTCATGCCCGATCACCGCCTCAATGTTGACGAAATCCACATCGGTGGCCGACTCGGGGCGGGCCAGTACAAACTTGGAGTTAAAGACGTTAAGCCCCTTGTTCTCCATCGCCCCCATGTTGAAGTCATCGACAGCGACGACCATGTAGAGGTCGAGGTCATACTCACGACCGTACTTCTGTTCATCCCAGGCCATTGCCCGTTTCAAAGAGGCAACTGCATGGTCGCACTTGTTCTCATTACCGTGCTGCACGTAAAACTCGATTGCCACCTGGCGACCGGAGACGGTGGTGAAGCTGTCAGGCACACAGGCGAGATCACCCGCGACTAATGCGAAAAGATAGCAGGGCTTTGGAAAGGGGTCGTGCCACACCGCGAAGTGACGACCATCTTCGGTCTCACCGGTTTCAGTACGATTACCGTTGGCCAGCAGTTGGGGATACTTTTCCTTATCGGCGACAATGGTGGTGGTAAAGACACTCAGGACATCAGGACGGTCCGGATAAAAGGTGATGCGGCGAAACCCTTCTGCCTCGCACTGGGTGCAGAAGTTGCCGCTGGAGAGGTAGAGTCCCTCCAGCGCGGTATTGGCGGCAGGCTCGACGGCGGTGGTGATCGTAAGCTCGCATTGCTCGGGGGTTTTCAGGGTCAGTGACTCCGCATCGAGCTGGTACTCATCGGCGGTGAGAAGACGCCCATCCATCTCGACTGACAGCAGCTCCAGCTCGCTGCCGTCGAGGCGCAGGGTACTCCCCTCACCACGCGCCCTTAACTTGAGGGTGGAGCGTACCGTGGTGCGACTCCCCTCCAGCTCAAAGTGCAGCGCCACCGTCTCTACGTCGTGGCTAAAGGGGGTGTAATCTTTGCGGTAGATGGTAACCGGGGTCTGTTGTTCGCTCATAGTCCTGCAATGGTGTCATCAGTCGAGCGAATCAAGGTGCCTGTTTGGCCCGCCAAGGTCAAGGCCAGGCGCTGATGAAATTAGTCCTGATGAAGGTGGGTTTGCAGCAGCGCGAACAGATCCTCCTCACGTACCGGCTTGGTCAGGCAGTCATCCATGCCGGCAAGGATGAACTTTTCCCGTTCATGCGGCAGGGCATGGGCGGTAAGGGCGACAATAGGGATACGCTGGTGGCGCTGCTCCTTAACGCGGATGTGGCGTGTCGCCTCCACCCCATCCATGCCCGGCATGCGGATATCCATCATGATGAGATCAAAGCAGTCGTTGCCATGACATTCAACTGCCCCATGACCATCCTCGGCCTCGACGGCCACCACCCCCATCTTTCCGAGCAGGGTGGTGATTAACTTGCGGTTAATCAGATTATCATCCACCACCAGCACACGCTTACCCGCATAGTCATGCAACTCCGGGATCGGATGTAAAGGATACGTCAGTGCATCCTGCTGCAGACGTCTAAGTGGCAGAACAAAGCTAAAGATAGTGCCGCCACCCTCACGCTGTCGTACCGAAATATCTCCCCCCATCAGCTCCACCAGGCGGCGTGAAATAGCCAGCCCCAGTCCGGTGCCACCAGCCTTCCCCGTATGAATCTGGGTAAAGGCATCGAACAGATGATCAATACTGGTCGCGGCGATCCCCACCCCGCTATCTTCCACCTCAAAGCGCAGGGTAAAGTCATCACCGTGGCTGGCATTAACCGCAACATGCAACTTGATACCACCCTGCTCGGTAAATTTAACCGCATTACCAATTAAATTGCTCAGCACCTGGCGTAAACGCACCGGGTCACCCTCAACGGTCAGGGGAACCCTGTCGCCCAGCACCATATCAAGCTCCAGATTCCTGGCATGGGCAGCGGCAGAAAAGAGTTTGATCACATCACTCACCGCCTCCAGCAGATCGAATTGGGTATGGTGAATAGTAAGCTTGTCAGATTCGATGCGTGAGAAATCAAGGATGTCATTAATAATCGTCAGCAGGTCCCCCATGGAGGTCTTCATTGTTTCCACGTAGTCCCGCTGCTCACTATCGAGGTCGGTACGTGAGAGCAGATTAACGAAACCGACAACACCATTCATCGGAGTACGGATCTCATGACTCATGTTGGCCAGGAAGTCACTCTTCAGGCGGTTGGCCTGCTCAGCGGCATCACGCGCCTTTCGTATCTCATCGGCGATCTTATTCTCATCCGTGATATCCCGCACATAACCAATCAGATGGCGTTCACCATTGACGACAAAGATCTCCGCCTTCGACTCAAGGTACTTTGAATTGCCATGTAAATCGCGAATGGCGAAGCGGTGTGCACAGGCTCCACCAGTACGTATATTCTCCTCAACATCCTGTAGGATGCGCTCACGATCACTCTCTTCAATGCAGGAGAGGAACAGCTCCGGATCGGCGGCTACCGTGGTATCAGTAATGCCAAGCATTTCATAAATTTCCACCGACCAGATCAGGGCACCAGTATCGATATTCTGATCAAGATGGCCCATCCTGGCAATACGATTGGCTTCCGCCTGACGCCGTTCACTCTCCGCCAGCGCCTGCGCTATCTTGACCTGACCGGTGATATCCCGCGCAATACCCTCAACCCCGTTCACCACACCATCAGCGTCATAGGTATATTGTGAACTGGTTGAGACCCACACCGGCTCACCCTGCTTGTTGAGCAGATTAATTTGGTGAGCTGAGACCCGGCCGCCAAGCTCGGACAACATCAGCAGAAACTCTTCACGTTTTTGTGGATCGACATAAAGCGAAGCCAGTTGCACACCAAGCAGCTCATCAGGATCATAGCCGAGCATGGCCTTTACTCCGGGGCCCAGTCGTACAAGTACGCCATTGCTATCGGTGCGATAGTAGGTGTCCTGCATATTATCAAAGATAGTGGCCAGCTCCTGCTCTGAGGCAGCGAGTTTTTCCTCCACCTGTTTTCTGTCGGTAATATCGACCAGCGTAACAAGTACACGGCTGTAATCTGTTGCGACAGGCACACTAATTTTAATCAGAATATTGAGGCGTCTGCCGGTCAGAGTCCGGTTAACTGTCTCTACCTCAACGACCGAACGTCCTGCGGCCAGCGCGGCATGTAGCGCGATGGAACCTTCCAGCGATTCGGCACAGAACACCTTATCCAGCGAGCCTAATAACTGCGACTTTGAATCGGCCTCAAACATCGCAACTGTTGCCGCGTTAATATCAAGTATCTGCGTCAAGCCGGCCAGTTCGAAGATCAAGTCTGGATGCTGGCTGAAGTAGTTATGAAAATCTGTCACACCCTGCTTGCGCAGGGCATCGTAAACCGGAATCACTGCACGGATATCTTCCACCCAGATAGAAACCGGATTGGATTCAAACATCTCCTGATAGCGTTGCTCGCTGGCACGCAGGGCCTGCTCTGCCTGCTTACGTGAGGTGATATCGAGAAGAATGCCATCGTAGTGAGTGATCTCGCCATTGGCGTCACGCACAATAGAGGTGTAGTCGTAGATCCAGCGAACCTCGCCGCTGGCGGTATAGATGCGATAGTCCTGTTCAAACCCCGTCTGCCCGGTGGCGCTGAATTGCATTACCTCTTCACCGACCCGTGGTAGATCATCCTCATGCACTAATCGGACAAAGGGAACACGCCCACTAAGCAGCTCCGCCGGGGTATAACCCAGTTGTACAATATTGGGGGAGACACTCTCCACCGGCCAGCCCTCGGCATTGCGCCAGCGGAAGCTAAAGACAGGGCTACCATTTAGCGTCTGCTTCTCACGACTCAGTGCCTCTTCGGCACGCTTCCAGTGAGAGATTTCGATAAAATTGCAGATAACCTGACTTAAATCACCATCATAGACAGGGCGCATATAGAACTGCACCACAAGCTTGCGCCCGCTACAGGTGATGATCGGAACATTCTCTTCCAGTTCATCCCTGCCATCGGCAATTTGCAGCAGCGATGAGCGTAACGCACGAATACTCTCATCACTGAAAAAGTCGGGAAAATGGTCGATGAACTCCTGCTCATCCGACGTATCAGCAAGTGCCAGTGCGGCAGGATTAACCGCAAGTACCTTCATCTTGCGCAGGAAGCTTCTGGCCAGTTCCGGGTGTTTTATCAGGTGCTCGTCAAGCCCTACCAGGCTGGCAAATTCAAGAGCACGCAGCCCCTTTAGCACCGGTTTCAGGTTGACGATGTAGGTAGGAACCGGTTGTCTGAGAAATATCCGCCACGCCTCATCTCCTGAAACACTCCCCCTGAAATTCGCCGCCATCCCCTCACTCCATTACATTGACTTATCTACCTGGTACTCAGGCTTTTATTATTAAGAGGAGATAGTACCTGCTCCAAGGAGAAGTATCACCACCTCAGTCAGTTCAATCAGGGCACCAGCAGCATCGCCGGTAAATCCCTGCAGGCGGTTTAGTAGTGCGCGGCGGTAGACCCAAAACAGCACCAGTCCCGCTCCCAGAAAACCGACCGCCGCCCACTGCAGCCACCACAAAACCACCACGCCTACCACACTCAACAGTCCCCACAGGAGGTGGCGCGGCATGTGATGAACCATATCGGAAGCCAGGCCCACCTCGCGGCAATAGGGCGTCGTTAACATCAACAGCACAGCAAAGGAGCGACCGAGGATCGGCGCAAGCAATAACATCAGCGGCGCCTGTTCAACCAACGTTATCAGTGCCGTGAACTTGAGCAACAGTAGCGCCACGACGGCGGTCACACCCATTGGCCCACAGTAGGGGTCTTTCATGATCATCAGGGTGCGTTCGCGATCACCCTGTCCGCCCACCCAGGCATCCGCCATATCGGCCAGGCCATCAATATGTAGCGCACCGCTGAGAAACAGCCACATACTCATGACCAGGGCCGCGGTGATTAATGGGGAGATCACCGTGACCAGTTGCGCGGTAGCCAGCAGCAGCGCGCCAATAATCAGCCCCACCCATGGATAAAAAAGCAGTGAGCGGCCAACCGTTATTGGAGCCACCTCAGGATACTGTGGTGTCGGTAGGCGGGTAAGAAATTGCAGTGCCAGCCAGAAAGGTTGCATCAAACCGCAGGCCCCTCGAACACCAGCTGGGAATAGAGCTCACCGTGTCGTCCGCTGTCGACACGAATGCGAATAATGGTGGCGTTGCGCGGGTCAAAACGATAGAAACTCTCCAGCGGCATCGCCAGCGCCTTGAGCAGCAGGATACGCATCATCCCGGCGTGACCGACCAGCAGAATATGTTTGCCCGCATGTGTAGCAAGCATTCGTTCCCAGGCACTCTCAATGCGCTGGCAAAAGTCAGCCAGAGGCTCTGCATTGGGTGGGGTGTTGTTGAGCGGGTCCTGCCAGAATGACGAGAGCGCCACCTCGTCTTTGGCCATGATTTCTTTGGCCGTCATCCCCTCCCAGTCACCAAAACCCACCTCACGAAACTGATCCGTGTGTTCCACCGGGATCGCAAGCCGTTTAGCCACCTCATCAGCAAAGGCGGCACAACGGCTCAGGTCGGAGCTGACGATCTGCTGCCACTCATCTCGACCGTCAACGGCAGCACGCATCTGCGCCCAGCCGCGCTCGGAGAGCGGGTCGTCGATGTGACCGCGATACTTTGAACCGCCCTGCGGCTCGCCGTGGCGGATGATATCGATGATGGTGGTCTGTTCAGTCATAGCGTCAACTCACTTTCCTTCTGCCACACCCGCCTCAGCGAAGGTGGCCATGTTGTTGTGCAGTTCGCAGGCGAGGCGCAGTAGTGGCACGGTGGTGGCCGCGCCGCTGCCCTCGCCCAGGCGCATGCCGAGATCAAGCAACGGCTGTTCGCCAATCGCCTCGACCATCGCCGCATGGCCCGGCTCAGCCGAGGCGTGGCTTAACATCAACCAGGGGGCGATCGCCGGGTTAATCCGCAGTGCCAGCAGTGCTGCACTGCTACTGATAAAGCCATCTACCAGCACGGCTAGCCCCTGCTGCGCAGCGGTGATGTAGGCTCCACAGAGGGCGGCGATTTCAAAGCCACCGAGGCAACGCAGCACATCCAGTGGTGAGTCCATGGCATCACGGTGCAGTGCCAGCGCCTGCTCGATTATCTGTGCCTTGTGACTAATTCCATCAGCCTTCAATCCCGTTCCCGGCCCGACCAGCTCAACCGCTGGACGTTGTAGCAGGGCAGCGGTGATCGCGGTGGCGGCTGAAGTATTGGCAATTCCCATCTCGCCACCGATGAACAACTGCGCGCGAGCTGCCACGGCTCGTTCCACCGCCTCACGCCCGGCCTGCAGTGCTATTGCCAACTGCTCCTCGCTCATCGCCGCCGCCTTAGCGAAATTAGCAGTGCCGTTACCGGCTCGGTGAGTGATCACACCGGGTAGTTCAGGCGGCTCACTCGCCGCACCGACATCAACCACCTCCAGTGTCGCCCCCAAACTTTTTGCCAGCACACTGATTGCCGCACCGCCATGGGCAAAGTTGGCGATCATCGCTACCGTCACCTCCTGCGGGAATGCAGAAACCCCTTCGGCAGCAACACCGTGATCGGCAGCAAACACTGAGATATGAATACGCTCCAACGAGGGTTTCTCGACACCCTGCATGCCTGCCAGGCGTAGCGCGATATCCTCCAGGCGCCCCAATGAACCTGGCGGTTTGGTCAACTGCCCCTGACGTGCCTCTGCGCCACTAACAGCTTCATTGCTAATCGCAGCCACTTCCCCCTTCAACCACTCAACACTCATACACTCTCACCTTTTAAAATCATTGGCAGGCCGGCGGTGACAAAGGTCACTCGCTCACACGCGGCAGCGATAGCCTGATGCAGGCGACCACTCTCATCACAGAATTTTCTTGTCAGCTCCCCCATCGGTACGATACCCAGACCGACCTCGTTGCTGACAAAAATAATCCGCCCCGGTAGTTGGGGCAGCTGTGTCAGCAACGCCTCGCGTTCACGCTCAAATACCTCATCACCTGCGCCCAGCAGATTGCTTAACCAAAGGGTCAGACAATCAACCAGCAGGCAACGGTTCTGCGCCGCGTACTGCTGCAATGTGGCTGCCAGCTGCAACGTCTCTTCGAGGCACAACCAGTGATCCGGGCGCCGCGCACGATGATGGGCAATACGCTCACACATCTCTGCGTCACCGGCCTCGGCAGTGGCTATATATACCACCTCAAGGCCACTATCGTGGGCACACTGCTCGGCCAGCGCACTCTTACCCGAACGGGCGCCGCCCAGAATCAGTTCACGCATGGGGTTCTCTCAAATAATGAAGTACTGGATGATACCGGTTTGGGATGGGGTTGGGGAAGCAATGGCAGTGCGGGAGTGCGGCAATGCGGGAGTGCGGGAGTGCGGGAGTGCGGGAGTGCGGGAGTGCGGGAGTGCGGGAGTGCGGGAGTGCGGGAGTGCGGGAGTGCGGGGAAATTCTAGATTGCAGGATGAGAAGCTCAAACTTCACGACTTCACGACTTCACGCCCTACCGCCCTCCTCACCCCATCCAGCCTGCCAGGGTAAAAAATGCCACCAGCGAAAGAAACACTAGCACCGCACGGCGCACCAGGGCGATGCTTTCACTCACCTGCTCACAGACGCGGCTATCATCCTCAATTTCACCATGCTCAACACGCAGGGCACCAAAACCGCTGGCGATAAGGATATTTCGGCTACTGTCGAACCAGCCAGTCTTCACCTGGCGCCAGCCCTGAAGTGCCTCGACAAAACTCCCCGCCAGGGCATAGGCGATGGCGCAAAGACGGGCAGGCAACCAGGCAAGCAACAGGTGCAAGCGCAGCCCCGCTTCATAGACACCATCATCCGGTTCCGCCTGTTGCTGCTGCATCAAGCCACTAAGTCGGTAGAGCAGCGCCCCGCCCGGCCCCAGCAGGACAAACCAGAAAACAATGGCAAGTAGCCGCTCATTGGCCTCAATAAAGATGTTCTCCATGATCCGTTTGGTCAAGCCGGCCGAACTGTCGACCTCATGTTCACCAATCAACTCGGCAGCGTGCCAGCAGGCTGACTCCTCATCACCGCGACTGCGGGCATCGACAAAGGCCTCGACCTCCGCCTCCAGGTCACGCGGGCCGAAACAGTAGAGCAGGATCAGCACAGAAAAGGCCAGCCCGAACAATAGCCACAAACCACTCAGGTAATAATCAATCGCCACCACCGGGGCGATCAGGGGCAGCAATAATAATAGCGTTCCCAGCGGACCATTTAACCCTTTAATCTGTACCAGCCGTGCCGCCATCACGCGGTAGTAGACAACAAACCAGTCAAAGCGGCGCAGCTCCTCCATCGAACCGAGAATGCGCTCAACCACCAAACTAATCAGAATTGCGATAAGGGCCATGGCTTAAGTGTCGGTGCTTATTCTATTCTTTTCAAGCAAGCTATCATCCAACAGCTGGCGAAAGTGCTGCCAGTCAAAGTGTGGACCGGGATCGCTCTTACGGCCAGGGGCGATGTCGCTATGGCCGGTGATGCGATCGCGACTCAACTCAGGATAGGCCACCAGCAAGGTGGCGACACACTCTGCCAGCACCTGATACTGCACCGCCTCGTAGGGCTCATTGTCCGTTCCCTCCAGCTCAATCCCAATGGAAAAGTCGTTGCAGCGCTCCCGCCCCTGATAGGAGGAGAGCCCGGCATGCCAGGCACGTTTATCGAGGGAGACATACTGCACTGTCTCGCCATCACGACGGATCAACAGATGGGATGAAACCTGCAACTGGTGAATTTTTTCAAAATAGGGATCGGCCCGGGGATCCAGGCTATTGGTAAAGAGGGCATCGATCCACGGGCCGCCATATTCGCCCGGAGGCAGGCTGATGCCATGAATCACCAGCAGGCTGGGAGACTCTCCCTCTGGGCGTTGATCGCAATTCGGCGAGGCGAGATAGCGTGCACCTTCAAGCATCCCTGTCGTGCGGTTCACGTGCATGGTTCAGGGTGCCTCCATCGGTGCTGTAGCCAGTGCGTTTTCGATGGCGGCAAGAATGGCAGCTGGCAGCGGCTCCGCCTGAATCTCAGCGTGATACTCCCCATCGTTATAGAGGAACAGAGAGGGCAGATGGAACACATTGAACTCATTGGTCAGTGCCATCTCGCGCTCGGCATCGACCTCGAACAGATTGAGCAGGGCAAACTCATCGGGGTGATGGTCAAACACCCAACGTAACTGTTTACACGAGCCACAGGCGGGCGAGGTAAAGTAGACCAGACTCACCCCCCCGGTCTCAGCCAGGGTATGATGAAAATTAAATTGATCCAGCGAGCTTACCGCCATCGACGTCGCTCCCTGTAACTGTACACATTGCCGGCGCTAATCCAGATCCGAACACAGCCCGCGCAGCACCATGTCGGTAAAGCTGATAATGCCGATCACCTCACCTCCCCCATTTACCACCGGCGTACGCGACAGGCCGAAACGGTCAAACAGACGGGCGCAGTAGCGAATGTCCATATCAGGGTCGACGGTGATCACCGGCTTGGCCATCACTTCGTAGACATTAATACGCTCCGGGGCACGGTCCTTGGCCAGCACCTTGCGTGCGATATCAGAGATGAGCAACATACCGTACTCATCATCATCATGACGCTTGTCGATAATCAGGCTCTTGGTGTCAACATGCTTCATCGTCTTCAGTGCATCAGCCACAGTGGTCATGCCATCCACCATGTCAAACTGAGTCTTCATTACGTCGCGAACGCGCACTACCTTTCTATCACTCATGTTAAATCTCCTCCTCTACGGCTGCTGTCAGCTCTTTTACCTGATGGACCACTCCCACCGCATCCTCTACATCGATCTGGAAGGCGATGCCGGTTCCCGGCTTAGCATCAAACTCCCCCACCTCGGCGATCTTTTCCAGAATCTTGCGACTCATGTGTTCCTCTACCAGAAACATCACCATGTCACGCTGGGTCTCCAACGACAGGCCAAAGAAGGTCTTACTCTTCTTTACCCCCTCGCCCCGTGCCTGATTCAGCACCGTGGCTCCGGTGGCACCTGCCTCACGTGCGGCATCCAGTACCGCATCGGTTTTATGGTCCTCGAGCAGGGCAATCAACAATTTAAAGTGCATGGTTACTCTCCAGGGTTCTCCCGCCGCATCGCGCGGCGGGCTCTCCAATGACTTAGTTGTGCATAACCCATCACCGACATGATCGGAAACAGGCTGGCAAAGGCGATAAGACCGAAACCGTCCAGCATGGGGCTGCGTCCCGGCACGGTGCTGGCTAATCCCAGACCGAGTGCGGTAACCAGCGGCACAGTTACGGTAGAGGTGGTGACACCGCCCGAATCGTAGGCCAGGGCAATAATCATCTTCGGGGCAAACAGGGTCTGCACAATCACCACCACGTATCCGGCGATGATGTAGTAATGCAGCGGCGTGCCAGTAACGATACGGAAGGTGCCCAGCGAGATACCGATGGCGACACCGATGGCTACGGCGGTGCGCAACCCTCTCACGCTAATAGCACCACCGGAGACCTCCTGTGCCTTAATCGCCACCGCGATCAGTGACGGCTCGGCCACCGTAGTGGAAAAACCGATGGCGAAGGCAAACAGGTAGACCCATGAATAGTCACTCCACAGCAGGGCCCGCACCACCCCTTCACCCAGAATAAAGGCGGGATCGGTCAACTGCTCGGCCATCAGCTTACCCAACGGAAATAGCGCCTCTTCCAGGCCGATCAGGAACAACGACAGACCCAACAGCACATAACCGAAACCGGCCAGCACACGCTTCAGATGAGGGATCGGACGGCGGATAACGAACAGCTGGAAGCCAAAGATGATCGCCGCAATGGGCAATACGTCGCGTACCGTTGCCAGCACGGTCTCAACGATAGTGATCAGTGAATCCATCATCCGATCACCATCCCGTAGCCCATGACGAAGATCATCGGCGTCAGCGAGGCGAAAGCGATAAGGCCAAAGCCATCAACCATCGGGTTACGCCCCTTGATACTGGAGGCCAGCCCCACCCCCAGCGCAGTCACCAGCGGCACGGTAATGGTGGAGGTGGTCACCCCCCCTGAATCGTAGGCGATACCGATGATCTCCTTGGGAGCGATTGCTGTCATCGCCACCACCCCGATGTAACCGCCGATAATGAAATACTGAATCGGCCACCCCTTGAGGATGCGAAACACCCCTAGCACGATGGCGAAACCGACCGACAATGCCACGGTAAAGCGCAGCCCTGTGGCATAACTGTCACGGGCCGCATCACTGCTCTCAATCATCCCACCGACTGCTGCGACATTGGCCGCCTC
>JBFFJV010000062.1:0-11337 GCA_041555695.1 Thiohalomonadaceae bacterium
GCTTCTGCTACTGGTTATTCGGTTTCTGGGTTCATTCTCTGCCCTCTTCGCCGGGCATGGCTGCCCGGCCTACGGATTCGTTGTGGTCGCTGTTTGGTGCGGGGTGACTGTTCGCCGCTGAGATTGCTTCGTCGCTATCGCTCCTCGCAATGACAGCCATACCCTGGGTCTTCGGCGCTATGACTTCTCGCAATGACAGCCATACCCTGAGCCTTCGTCATTATGACTCCTCGCAATGACAACCATGCCCTGAGCCTAAGTCGCTACGGCTCCTCGCAATGACAACCACATACCCTGTGCCTTCATCAGTGAAATTGCGACGATGACCTCTATCTTCGATATCACTATGACAAATATCGATGCCTTTGAACGCCTCCCTTACTTTAGCGCTACTCCTCGTGCCGCCCCACCGGCAGCAGGCTGATGGGTTGCTCACCCCCCTTGAGTCCCAGTGCTGCCTTTACCGCCCCATCGTTAAAGGCACCAATGACGACACTACCGAGGCCGAGTGCGTTGGCCTGTAACAGCAGGTTCTGCCCGGCGTGACCGGCTTCGATGTAAACGTAGCGCGCTGCACGCTTGCCATACTTGCGTGCGGTGCGCTGCTCAAGCCCCGTGATCACGAAGACTGCCGCCGCCTTGCGAAGTGCGCCCTGGTTGTAGCCGGCGATGGCCAGTCTGGTTTGCGGGTTATGGCTGCTGATCTGTTGCAGGGCGTGCTGTGCCGGGAGGTAGTGATAGAGCCCCGGCTCCAGCCCTGTTACCCGTGCGGCCAGCAGATAGAGTTCGAGGGGATAGAGTGCCCCAGCAGAGGGGGCGGTGCGATAACCCTGTGGGTCCGTTATCCCCTGGGCGGCCCAGGCAAGCTGAGCGACCTCTGCCAGTTCAAGCGCGGCATTGCTGTAGTGACGCACGGAACGGCGTGTCTGCAGTGCCTGTTCCAGCGCCCCGCCCCCCTTCAACTGTGCGGGTGGAAGCTCGATAATAACCTCTGCCGCCGCGGCGTGGTTAAACAGCGTCGGCAGTAGAAAGAGTGCCAAACTGCGCAATAGCTTCATTACCACTTACTCCCCAGCTCCACTTTGCGATATCGCCTGGCACGAGGCGGTTACCGGCCCGGCCTGTTCTGAATACCCGCCTTAAAGGGTAGTCGCCGTTCACCGTTCATCCACCGCGCCGCAACCTGCAGGCCCAACCGGACATGATCCCCGTACAGCGATGCGGAGAAGGTGATGAAAAAATGGAGCCGGAGAAACCACTAAGTTGTAACAATCTGTACTGAATCTGAGCGCTGTTCTGTTTTAAATGTACTCGCGGTGACAGAGCGATCCTATTCCCATGATTTTGTAGGAGCGGTCTGCGACCGCGAA
Source organism: Thiohalomonadaceae bacterium (assembly GCA_041555695.1). Lineage (GTDB taxonomy): Bacteria > Pseudomonadota > Gammaproteobacteria > Thiohalomonadales > Thiohalomonadaceae > JAPHSX01. The sequence goes on from JBFFJV010000062.1 coordinate 1,371, forward strand.
GGAACGGCTTTGAAGCCGTTTCGCGGCCAGAGGCCGCTCCTACAGCTGCGTTACAAAAGGCCCTCTGCTTACCCTCACCCACAAAAAAAGACCCGACTGTTACCAGCCGGGCCTTTTTTAGAGTGTAAGTGGATTACTTACTTGGCAGCAGCTTCTGCCTTCTCTTCGGTCCTGGCAGCAGGAGCAACCGGGGCGTAGCCATAAGGAGCGTAGACGTTGTTGTAACCATTGTAGCCGTTATAACCGTTGTAGCCGTTGCCAGCACCCTGAACAGCGCTGTCGGCAGAGGCATTCATGTTGAAGCCGAAGGAGGCCTTGCCGTTTCCTTTTGCGTTGCCATTGCCGTTACCAGCACCGTTGCCGTAACCGTAACCATTGCCGGCGTTGTTGCCGTTATAGCCGTTGTAACCATTGGCGCCGTTACCGTTGTAAGCGTGGTTGGTGTTGCCGTCAAAGGCACTGTCGGCATCGGCAGAACCGCTCATGTTGAAGCCGAAAGAACCGTTACCGGTACCGTTGGCCGCGCCGTTACCAGCACCGTTGCTGTAGCCGTTATTGTTGTAGTTGTTGTAACCGTTGTTGTTGAAAGGGCCCCACCATGCCTGAGAGGCGGTAGCAGTGGCGAACAGGGCAACAGCGGCGATAGATTTGATTGTTTTCATGGCTTTGATTCCTTGCTTTGTAGTTTCTTTAAAATTCACTGTGGTATTCAGGTTTCGGGGTGGTCTTTAAGACTCTGTTATTCCCCTACTCACCATTTGGATAATTATATTAGAATATTCTAATAAATCAATACAAATGAGTACCTGGTCACACTTTTTTACTTTGCCTATCTATAAAACAACAACTTACATCGCAACATTTAACAATTGCGTTGCCGCTTTTCGCTCACTCCAGAGCGACAGCGTCAACAAATGTGGCTGCGACGTCCTGCTGAGCGGCGTTACGACATAGATATAGACAGCCCGGCCCGTTCAGCTGCGGTTCAGCCGTGGCCGCGTACTCTGCAGGCGTGCTCAGGGCGATTCTGCCCTTCAATATATAAGGAGGCACGCCATGAACAGGTCACCATTGAAGCTTGCACTCGGTCTTGCCGCGCTACTCGGCGGCGCACTGTTGTTACCCACCGCCGCATCGGCCCACGGCAGTGTCACCGTCTCACACGGCGGGCACGGTCATCATCACCATAAAGGTAAAGACTGGTATCTGCTGCGTCACCGCGAAGGCCGTCACCATCGCTCTCAGTCGCATGTGGTCCATATCAACGGCACACGTCACCAGCACAGGCATGGCCACCGTCACCACTCACCGGTACGGGTGAAGATCGTTTTGTAATGGATGTAGCGGCTGAACGATGTTGTTCAGCATTCGTTCAGCCGCCATGCCTGATGATGGGCAACATCAATGAATAAAGGAGAAGTGAGATGAAAGCGAACAAACTGATTCTACCGTTGCTACTGGCGCTGGGCTCTTCCCCCCTCTACGCGGGACATGGCCACCACAACAAGCACCGCGGCCACGACACAACCGTAGTAAAGGCGCGCGTAAGCCAGGTGGAACCCATTGTCGAGGTGGTGCAGATCCCTCAGGAGCATCGCGAGTGCTGGGACGAAGAGGTCAGTAGCAGTCGCCGTCATCGTAGTGGCAGCGGTCTACTCACCGGGGCAATTATCGGCGGGGTGATTGGGCATAACGTCGGTAATGAGCAAAATCGCGGTGCCACTGCTGCCGTGGGTACCCTGCTTGGTGCCAGCATCGGCAACCGTGCCGAGCGCAAACGGCACGCCCCCTATAGCTATACCGAACAGCACTGCAGTGTCACCACCGACTATATTGAAGAGGAGCGCATCAGCGGCTACCGGGTGAGTTACCTGTACCATGGTGAGAGCTACACCACCCGAATGGATCGTGACCCCGGCAAGTTCGTGCGACTGCGTGTTTCACACCAGCTGCTGGATTGATTAACGGTTCTGCGTGTACCCTTTAAGCTAACCCTGTTGCATGAGACCGATGTCATGAACCGCCTGATCCTTACACTGCTTCTCTCACTGCTTGCCGGCAGCGCCTTCGCACAACCCTGGAGCGGCGACGGCTGGCGTAGCGCGCAAAACGGCACCGTGACCATTAACGACTTAATGGGCAGCGATGACCCGCGCATGCAGCCCACTCTTGATGAGGCTGTAGAGAAGGTACGGCGTGACACCGGTGGACGGGTACTCTCGGCGAAAACAGTTCGTCAGGAGGGAATGTTTATCCACCGCATTAAGGTCCTTACGCCGCAAAAGCAGGTGCATATCTACGAAATCGAGGCGGGCGATGCCCACTAAACAGTGGGGTTCGCAACGATGCCCCTGGCGGTGCGCCCCCCAAAGCGGCCTTCCTACTGACCCTGCTACCTGCACACAATAATTACCGGATTTTAAGCGGATACTGAAACAACGATGCGACTCCTGATCATTGAAGATGAAGCGGCTCTGCGTGAGCAGGTGTGCGAGCGACTTACCGCTGAGGGCTACACCGTGGATGCCAGCGGTGATGGCAAGGAGGGGCTGTTTCTTGCCAGCGAGTATCCGCTGGATCTTGCCATCATCGACCTCGGCCTGCCCGGCATGCCTGGGCTGGAGATCATCCGCGCCCTGCGCGCCGATGGTCACACCCTGCCGATTCTCATCCTCACCGCCCGCGGCAAATGGGAGGAGAAGGTAACCGGACTGGAGGCCGGGGCCGACGACTATCTGGTCAAACCATTCCACATGGAGGAGCTGCTGGCACGTATTAAGGCGCTGCTGCGCCGTGCCGCAGGTAATGGTCAGGAGGCGCTACACTTCGGCCCAATCACCCTCGACACCGGGGCGCAAAAGGTGAGCGTGGATGGCAAACCGCTGGAACTGACGGCCTTTGAATATCGCCTGCTGGAGTACCTGGCACGCCACCGCGACAAGGTGATCCCCAAGAGTGAACTGGGCGACTATCTCTACCCCCACGATGATGATCGCGACAGCAATGTGATCGAGGTGTTGATCGGACGGCTACGACGCAAGCTTGACCCGGACAACCAGCTCAAACCCATCGAAACCCTGCGCGGGCGCGGCTACCGCTTCACTCTGGAGCCGGCGTGATCTCCCTCTCCAGCCGTGTCAGCCTGGCCAGCGCCCTGGTGCTCACCACCTTTATCGCCATCACTGCACTGGCACTGGAACAGGCCTTCGAGCAGAGCGCCAGCTCATCGATGCGCGAACGGCTGTTCGCCCAGCTCTACCTGGTGATGGCGGCCGCCGAGGTCAGCGACAGCGGAATACTGATGATGCCGGGCCACCTGGCCGAGGCACGGCTGGAGCTGCCAGGCTCCGGCCTCTACGCCCGTATCGCCAGTCCCGATGGCGAAATGCTGTGGCACTCCCCCTCCACTGTCGGCCTTGAACTGCCGGCGCAACTGGGCGACATCGGGGACCGCGAGCACTTTAGCCGCCTCCCCTTCAATGGAGGTGAGTATTTTGTCGCCGCACTGGGGATAGAGTGGGAAACATTCAACGGCAGCGTCCCGCTGACCTTTAGCGTGATGGAGGATAGCTCAGGCTTTAATCAGCAGATGGAGCGCTACCGCCAGACCCTGTGGGGCTGGCTTGGTGGTATGGCGCTGGTATCACTGCTGGCCCTGCTGGCGGCGCTGGCCTGGGGGCTGCGCCCGCTGCGCACCGTTGCCGCTGAGGTGCGCGCCATAGAGAGCGGCGAACAGGAGGGGCTTGAGCGCGACTACCCCAAAGAGCTAAAGCGCCTTACCGACAATATCAACGCCCTGATGCAACACGAACATGCACAGCAGGAGCGCTACAAACATGCCCTTGCTGACCTGGCCCATAGCCTGAAAACCCCGCTGGCCGTGCTCCGTGGCCTGGGTGACAGCGCGGGTGAGCACTCACCCACCCTGAATGAACAGATCGACCGCATGGACAATATCGTGCAGTACCAGCTGCAGCGTGCGGCCACTGCCGGACGCTCGGCACTGGCCGCACCGATGCCACTGCGCCCCACACTGGAGCGGCTAGTGGCGACACTGCAGAAGGTCTATCACGACATAGGGGTATAGGTGGAACTGCGCGTATCCGGGGATGTGGCCTTTCGCGGTGACGAGGGCGACCTGATGGAGCTGCTGGGCAATCTGCTGGATAACGCCTTTAAGTGGGCCGCCTCGACCATCCGCATTACGGCCGGCAATGGCAACGGCCAGATGGCGCTGTGTGTGGAAGATGATGGTCCGGGTATTGAGCCGCAACGGGCCGATGAGGTGTTGCAGCGTGGGGTACGGCTGGATGAGGCGACCCCGGGCCACGGCATCGGTCTGCCGATGGTGCGCGATATTGTTGAGGCGTACGGGGGAAAGCTGGTATTTGAGCGCAGTAAACTGGGCGGGGCGAATATCGTTATCACATTACCGATGTAGTGCGGGGCAGTCGTAACGTCTTAGATTGCTTCGTCGCTGTCGCTCCTCGCAATGACAGGTACAGATGTCGTTGCGAGGAACGATGCAATCTCTACGCATTGCCACACTGTCATTGCGAGTGAAGCGAAGCAATCTATACACTGCACAGTAAACACTGCTGTCATTGCGAGTGAAGCGAAGCAACCTCTACACTGGCACAGCAAACACCACGTCATTGCGAGGAACGAAGCAATCTATACACTGGAACCACAACATGGAGGTTGTTATGCAGGAGCACACCTATTTTGTCTATATCCTCACCAATAAATCCAATAAGGTGCTCTACACCGGCGTAACGAATAATCTCGAACGTCGCCTATATCAGCATCAAAACAACCTAACACCGGGTTTCACCAGTAAATACCGCTGCCACAAGTTGGTGTGGTATGAAACGACCCCCAGTATTGAAGCGGCCATTGTCCGTGAAAAACAGATCAAGGGTGGCTCCAGGGACAGCAAGATCAAATTAATTGAAGGGATGAATCCGCAATGGAGTGATCTGGCCGAGGGCTGGAAAAGTTAGCGGTGAATTATTGGCTAGCACCTGAGATTGCTTCGTCGCTGCCGCTCCTCGCAATGACAGGTACAGATGTCGTTGCGAGGAACAATGCAATCTCTACGCAATGCCACACTGTCACTGCGAGGAACGAAGCAATCTCGACACTGCCACCGCAAACACCACTGTCATTGCGAGCGAAGCGAAACAATCTCAACAGCAGCAATAACGAGGGAAGCCCACACTACGCTGAGAGCCCCCCCTCAAATGAGCGCCTCAATTCACCAGCCTTACCTGCATTCGCCTCTCGGCGGCACGACCATGGTCATCAATCACTAAAACCACATAATCACCCGCCTCCGCAGGCCACATGAACAGCTCGCCAGCACGGCTCTCACCGGCCAGACGATTGTCGATAAACCAGTAAAGATGCTGCACATCGGCATCGACCACCGCCTCGAAGGGGATGTGCTCTTCGTCTATTCGATCGGCACGCAGGGTGTAGGTGATCACCTCGCTGGGAGAGCTGATGCGCGGTGGCTCCCCGCTGGCGGCCTGCTGCTCCAGGCTGCAGTCGCCAACAAAGGGGGGAGGCGTACGGCGCGGCATCCCCGCCTGACGGAAGATCTGCTGCAGGTCCGAGGGCCAGAACTCGTAGACCTCGAGGCGGCTGCTGGCCGGATCGTAGAAACAGGCGCGCTTGCCGCTCACCCTGTCGATGGGGATGGCACGATGTACGGTAGAGACCTTGATCGGCGAGACCCCCGGAATGAACCATGCCGGGGTGGTACGCGGGCAGTGGCGACCCGGCAGGTCACCGGTATCGGCACACATCGCCACACGGGCCACATTCAGTCCATCCGTCTCCGGCTCCTCACTGCCCTGCGGTAGCTCCAGCAGCGCCAGCAGCTCAAACAGCAACGGTCCGGCCGCGGTACGGCCGACCAGTGCGGGGTTACCGCTGCCATCGAAATTGCCCACCCACACCGCCAGCACGTAGGGCCCGGCCACGGCTACCGACCAGGCATCGCGAAAGGCGTAGGAGGTGCCGGTCTTCCAGGCCACCCTCTGCCCCGGTTGCACCACCCCCGGCAATATTTCGCGCTGCGGCGGTGGATTGCCTCGCAGGATCTCCAGGGTAAGAAAGCTCGCCTCGGGGCTGAGCAGGCGCCGGATTTCACCCTCCTCCTCACTCTGCAGACTGCGCAGGGGACGCCATTCCCCCCCATTGGCCAGCATGGCGTAGAGACCGGCCAGCTCCTCCATCGTCACCTCCAGCCCGCCAAGTGCCAGCGCCAGGCCGTAGAACTCCGGCCCGCGCATCTCGCCGACCCCGGCCTGCTGCAGAAAACCGTAGAGGCCGCTTCCGCCAAGCTCAGCCGTCAGGTTCACTGCCGGCACGTTGCGACTTTTAATGAGCGCGTCGCGTGCAAACAGCGGGCCGAGAAACTGCTGGTCGAAATTCTCCGGGGTGTAGGCCCCGAACCGTTTTGGGGCATCCTTCATCATGGTCATCGGATGGATCAGCCCCTGCTCCATTGCCAGGGCATAGATGAAGGGCTTGAGGGCGGAGCCGGGGGAGCGGCGGGCACGACTGCCATCAACCTGTCCGGCGATCTCATTAGCGAAAAAGTCGGCCGAGCCGAGACGTGCCACCACCTCCATGCTGCGACTATCGACTAGCAGCGCCGCGGCATTGCGGATCCCCTCGCCACTGCGCCGGGCAATATAGCGAGCGACCCCCTGCTCCAGCTGCTGCTGCAGGGTGAGGTCGAGGGTGGTGTTGATCTGTCCCTGTTGCGATGTAATGGCGTTGACGAAGTGGGGGGCGTGGAACGGCAGCTGCTCTGGCGGGCGAATTGCCAACGGTAGTTGCAGCTGGCTTTGACGGGTACTATCTGCAGGATTCTGCTCAAGCCAGCGCGCGAACAGCCTCGAACGTGCTGCCAACAGCCGTTTAACCCCCTCTTTAGAGGTGGGGTTACGTCGCACCGGGTTCTGTGGAACCACGCTCAGCGCCAGTGCTTCGGGAAGGGTCAGCTCGCTGGCCGGTTTATTGAAATAGATCAGGCTTGCCGCCTCCACCCCCTCGATATTGCGCCCGTAGGGGGCGAGATTGAAATAGGCGCCAAGGAGCTCACGCTTGCTGAAATGACGCTCCAGCTGCAGTGCCAGCACGATCTGCTGCAACTTGCCCCACAGGGTATGTGGCAGACGATAGCGCAGGCGCGCCACCTGCATGGTGAGGGTGGACCCGCCGATACGCCTCTCAGCCACCACCCAGGTCTGCCAGGCGGCACGCAACAGGGCGGGGAAATCGACGCCATCGTGCCGGTAAAAGTCCTGATCCTCGTAAAGCAGGGTGGCCTGTTGCATCGACGGGGCAACCCGCTGCAGACTTACCGGAAGGCGATAGCGCTCGTCCGCTGCCAGCCCGATGCGTAGCAGCTGACCATGGCGATCAAACCAGGCGCTGGAGTAGCGGGTATCACCGTAAAGATCCGGGCGTGGCAGCAGCTGGTAGCCGACAGCAGCCAGCAGCAGCGTCCCTCCCAGTAACCACAGCCCCCTCCTTGCCTGTCGCTGCAAGCTACTCGGCATTACTAACGCTGAAACGACCTGCGGTCGAACGGCCATGGATGCTGCGGTTATACATCGCCTCGGCATAGGCGGGCGGCACCACAAACTCACCGGCGGCGGTGAGCCTGGCACGATAGCGCAGTTCGGTGACGTTGGCGCCAAATCCACCATAAAACACCACACGATCTTCGCGAATATCGACATAGTCGGATTGCCAATGGCTGGCATCACGTGGTACCGAGCTGCGGATCACCTCGAAGCCGCCGGGCAGCAGGTCGATCACCGCCACATTACTGGTGTATTTCTCACCAACGCTGCGGATACGCAGGCGTACCGTCACCTCCTGACCCTGACGCAGGCTGGTCACCTCATTGCCCTCCCCATCCAGATAGCTGCGCTGCACCTCCAGCCCCTCGGCCACTGCCTGCCGGGGTAACTGCTGGTCGAAGCCGGCCTGGCTCACCTGATAGAAGATCGCCTCAGCCGCGCCAAAGGCTACACCGGCGGCCTCAACTGCGGGGGTGGCGGTGGTAAAGGGGTGGCGTAACAGGGAGAGGGGTGACTCCCTACCCTGGGCATCGGTCTGCACAATGGTGATCGCCTCATTGGCTACCGGCCCCAGTACCGCCCGCGAGTAGGCACCGAGGGCGAGAATGGTATAGGCCGAGCCGATGGTGTTGTAGTGACCGCCGAACACCGGCTTTACCAGCTCGCGGATCCCCTCGCCCTTTAGCGCCTTAAGCCGCTCGGGAAAGTGGCTGGCCAGCAGATAGACGTACTGCGCATCCTGGGTCAGTGGCGAGTGGAAGTCGCTGTAATGTTCCTGCTCCAGCTGGCCGGGGCGATAGCCATCGACCAGTGCGCCGGCATCCGCCTCCTTCTTCAGCAGCTGGTATACCGCCGCCATATAGACGGCCACCAGATCCTTACGCCACACCTTTTTATGCTGTTGCTCCAGCCCCTCCTGCAGGTGCACCAGATCGTTGGTGGTAACCTCGCCGTTACGCGTCAGCAGGTAGATGGCCGCGCCACGCACCCGCGCCGCCTCCAGTTCGCTCACCCCGTTACCGGCGACCCGGCGCAGGTACTCGAGGCCGCGATGGTACATCTCGGCAGGGACCGCATAGCCCAGTTCGCGCGCCTCGGTCAGGAAATGCATCACGTACACCGAGGGGAAACCGGCGCTACTGCGGCCACCGGGCCACAGGGCAAAACCGCCGTCAGGCAGCTGGCGCGGGCGTAGTTTGCGGATTAACGCTGCGACCTTCTCATGGGTCTGTCCGGCCTCATTGGCAAAGCCCGGATGCTGCATCAGGCCGATCACCGGGAACACCTGGCTGACCACCTGTTCGGTACAGCCATGGGGGAAGTTCTCCAGATAGTTATTAAGCCCGTCGACCAGTACCAGCGGACTACCCGAGGCGGAGGCCTTCTGCTGTGCCAGCTGGGGGTAGAGGCGGCGCGGCAGGCTCACCGCCTTGTCACCATCCTCCTCATATCCGCTATCAAAACTGGCCATATAGGGCACCGCCGGACGCACACTGAGGGTGGCGGTGATACGGCTCTCCTCCTTGCCCATCGCCGCCTTGAAGATCACCGCTGCACCTCCCGGTTGGTCCAGCGCCTTAACACGGAACTCGGCCTTACCCTCGCTACCCTCTGCGATCAGCAGTTGGGTGGTGGCCTCACCGATGATCTGCAGCTGCTCGCCGGGCTCGGCACTCAGCGTGATCGTCGCCTGCTCACCGGAACCCGCTACCAGATTGGCCACTCCCACGGTGACGATAAACTCATCACCCGGTGCCGCCACCGTCAGCATGTTGGGCGAGATAACGAAGGGGCCGCGAACCAGGGTCTGCTGCTGTGCCGTGCCCATCGCCTCTTCACTCACCGCCACCGCCATCACCCGCAGCTGTCCGCTGAAGCTCTCCGGCACCTCAAAGCTGACGCTGCGCTGCTCCGGACCGGTATCAACAATCCTCGACCAGAAGGCCGCTGGCTGCTGGACCTTGCGGGCGAAGGGGTTGAGATTTTTCCCTAATGCATCGGCCACCGCCTCCATCATCCTCATACCGCCACCACTGGCGGAGAGTTCACGGATCAGCTCGTACTCGGGCAGGATCAGGTCCAGCATCTGCCGGGTGGTAACCTCCAGCGCGCGCTTTCGCAGGAAGTGGTCCAGCGGCTGTGGTGTCTGATAATTAGCCACCTGCAGGATCCCCTCGTCCACGGCGAAGATGGCGATTCGACCTGGACGTGAGGTGCGGTAACCAATCTCCAGGGACTTGCCCGGACGGGCGATCTCCGGCACCTGCAGCGTCACCTCCAGCCGGCGCTTGCTGCGATCGATGGTAAAAGGGGCCACGGCGTAGCTCAGCGGGCTGATATAGATCTCCGGTGAATCGGCGGCA
>JBFFJV010000063.1:0-11293 GCA_041555695.1 Thiohalomonadaceae bacterium
GCATGCTAACAGCCGTGACGTAACGCAAATTTTCCCGCCAGCTGAGCAGACTTAAGTGAGGCCTGAGTCTAAAAGCAATATTAGACCTCTTCATCCGCCTCAAGGCGACGCGCCTCTTCTTCCAGCATCACGGGAATATCGTCGCGGATCGGATAGGCCAGGCGGTCTGCCTTGCAGGTCAACTCCTGTGCCGCTTTGTTAAAAACCAATGGTCCCTTACAGAGGGGACAGACTAAAATATCGAGCAATTTTTTATCCATGAAGTTCCTCCAGTCGTCCCAGCAGTTGCCGGGAAAATTCAGCATCCAATTTCGCGCTCACCGGCAGGTACCAGTGACGCTCATTGGCATAGGAAAAATATTTTACCGCATCCTTCTCCGTCATAATGACTGACATCTCATCATCAAATTCGAGTTCACTTTCAGCGAAAGGATGGTGATCGGCAAAGGGATGTTCGATAACAGACAGGCCGGCACTGCGCAGGGTGTTAAAAAAACGCCCAGGATTACCAATTGCTGCCACAGCATGCAGCGTCTCACCTGCGAAATCCGCCAGTGCTCGACGGTGTTGGTTATACAGGGAGCGGGCATCATCCGGTTGCAGTTGCATCGCCCACTCTCCAGCCTCGGCCGGGCCGTTGGCGACGATAAAATCCACAGTCTTCAGTCGTCCCCTGGCCTCACGCAGCGGGCCGGCTGGCAGGCACAGCCCATTTCCCAGACGCCGCTCGCCATCGAGCACCGCGACCTCAATGTCGCGTCCCATACGGTAGTGCTGCATGCCATCGTCACTGATCACCACATCAACATCGTGATCACGAATCAACTGCTCAACCGCAGCGGTGCGATCCGGTCCCACCACCATGGGGCAGTTACAACGACGCGACAGTAACAGCGCTTCATCACCGACTAGCGTCGTATCACTCTCAAGCGTGACGTTTTGCGGCCAGCTTGCGGCCCGGCCACCATAACCGCGACTCACCACACCCGGCTTGTAGCCATGCTGACGCAGCAGCTCAACCAGAAACGTTACCAGTGGTGTTTTACCGCTACCACCCACGGTGATATTGCCGACGACGATCAGCGGAACAGGGAACGAAACTGTCTGCAGTACACCCAACCGGTATAGTGTTCGACGCAAGCCGACCAATAGACAGAACAACAGACTTAGCGGTGAGAGCAGCCACAACCAGAGACTACCGCGATACCAGTGTGTATCAATACGCGCCACAGTGACTATTCGGCTTTATCCTGAAACTGCATATTGTAGAGCACCGCGTACTGACCATTCTGAGCCAGCAGTTCGCCATGGCGACCGCTTTCGATAAAGCGTCCCTGTTCCATCACCACGATCTTGTCGACCTTTTCGATGGTGGACAGACGGTGGGCGATCACCAGGGTGGTGCGGTTCTCCATCAACTCCTCCAGTGCCGCCTGGATATGGCGCTCCGACTCGGTATCAAGCGCCGAGGTCGCCTCGTCCAGGATCAGGATAGGGGCGTTCTTCAACAGGGCGCGTGCGATCGCCAGACGCTGGCGTTGACCACCTGAGAGCAGTACCCCGTTCTCCCCTACCATGGTGTCGAGACCATCAGGCAAGTCACGAATAAACTCCATCGCATGGGCCGCCTCGGCTGCTGCGATAATCTCATCACGACTCGACTCGCCCAGCGAACCATAGGCGATGTTATTGGCAATGGTGTCGTTAAACAGCGTTATGTGCTGACTCACCAGCGCGATATTGTGGCGTAGTGATTCGAGCTGAATATCGCGAATGTCGTGACCGTCGATCTCAATAGCCCCCTCGCTCACATCGTAGAAGCGCGCCAGGAGGCTCACCAGGGTCGACTTGCCGCTGCCGGATCGGCCAACAAAAGCGACGCTCTGCCCGGGTGCAATCTCCAGATCGATATCGTGCAGGACCCCGCCCTTCTCTTCACCGTAACTGAAGTTAACGTTGCGGTAGGTGACCGCGCCAGTACAGCGCTGTAACCCCTGCTCGCCACTATCGGACTCGCTTGGAGTGTCAAGGAAGGTAAATATGCTATCTGCCGCCGCGATGCCCCGCTGCAAACTGGCGGTGATACGGGTAAGACGCTTCATCGACGAGTGCAGCATCATCATCGAGGCGATAAACGACATAAAGGAGCCCACGGTCAGGGCCTCCTCCTCCACCTGTTGCAGGGCGATATAGATCACAACGGCCGAGGCAATGGCCGCCACCAGTTCCACCACCGGCACACTGGCGGCGTTGGTCGCCTCCATCTTCATATTCAGGCTCCGGTTGCTTTCGTTGGCCTCGCCAAATCGCTCTGACTCATAGGCCTGGCCGCCATAGGTCTTAACAACGCGCTGCCCCTCGATCGCCTCCTCGGCGATCTGCGTCACCTCTCCCACAGAATCCTGAATACGGGTGCTATAGCGACGGAAACGGCGGTTAATCACGTTAATCACCTGCGCCACCACTGGTGCCCCTACCAGCAATATCACCGCCAACTGCCAGTTGAGGTAGAACATCCAGCTAAGTAGCGCGACCACCGTCAGGCTATCGCGCACCAGAATCGTCACCACATCAGTGGTGGCACGTGCCACCTGTTCTACATCGTAAATTAACTTGGCGATAAGGGTACCGGACGGGGTGTTGTCATAAAAACTCACCGGCAGACGCAACAGCTGCTCGAACATTTCGCCGCGCAAGGTACAGATCACCTCCCGGGCCACCCAGGACATGAGATAACCCGAGGTAAAAGAGGCAAGACCGCGCAGCACGAAGATGCCGATAATGACAAACGGGGTGAGGCGAATGATCTCCGGGTCTTTCTCCACGAAGCTGCCATCCAGCATTGGCTGCAGGAAGGCGGCAAAACCCGCCTCGCTACCGGCCACCCCCGCCAGCGCTACGATGGCGATAACAAAGGGACGCCAATGCGGCCAGACGTAGCCAAGCAGGCGACGATAGATAATACCGCCGGAGCGGCTGTCAGAAGGGTTACTGGTGTCGTTCATCAATTGGCCGGTGCACTGGTGGCGAAGGTAAGGTTAACAAAACCGAGCTGGCGCGCCGCATCCATGGCGGTGATCACCGCCTGGTGCGGTGTCGCCCTGTCGGCACTGAGCAGCACCCGCGGCTTAAGCTCATCACCTGCGGCCTTCTTAATGGCGTGCTTAAGGGTCTCCAGTTGAGTATTGATCACCTCTTCCTTATTCACGAAGTAGCGCCCCTTCTCGTCGATACTGATCTCCACCTGCTGGCGCTGATTATCCACCTGCTTACCACTCGCCTCGGGCAGCTCAAGCGAGATTTCATTCTCGCGCTCAAAGGTGGTGGATACCATGAAGAAGATCAGCAGCAGAAAGACCACGTCGATCAACGGTGTCAAATTGACATCCGGCTCCTCGCGCCGCTTGCTTTGCAGACGCATCAGGCGTTCTCCTCGGCCACCTCACGCTCACCGTGGATCACCTCCACCATCTTCAGCGCCTCCTCCTCCATGTTCAGCACCAGGTTATCGACCTTGCCGCGGAAGTAGCGATAGAACATCAGGCTGGGGATGGCAACGGAGAGACCCGCAGCCGTCGTAATCAGTGCCTCGGAGATCCCCCCGGCAAGAATCGTCGGGTTGCCGACACCGTGTGCAGTGATCGCGGTAAAGACCTTAATCATACCGATAACGGTACCGAGCAGGCCGAGCAGCGGGGTGATCGAGGCGATGGTGCCGAGGGTGTTGAGAAAGCGCTCCAGCTCCAGCACTACCTGACGACCGGTCTCCTCAATCGCCTCCTTCATCACCTCGCGCTCGTGGTGCATGTTGATCAGGCCTGCAGCAAGAATGCGTCCTAGCGGTGAGCTGTCACGCAGCAATTTGATACGCTCCTGATCCAGCTCGTGCTGTTTGTGCAACTGCCACACTTGAGCTACCAGATTATTTGGCAGTACCTTATCCTGCTTGAGCACCCAGAATCGTTCGCCGATGATGGCTAAAGCCACTACCGAACAGAGCATAATAGGCACCATCAACCAGCCACCAGCAGTTATCAGTTCAAACACGCTTTTACTTCCCGTAAGACCTTGAAAAATCAGCGGGATAATGTAACAAAATGCGCCCCTTGCGACTAGCGTATTCGTTCACATTTCAGCGTCATGCCAGTAGCGTCTCGCCGCCTTTCGGTACTCGACTGGTACAGGAGGCTCCTGCCCCAGAAGCATACTGATGGCCCCTGAGTCACGGCTCGACAGCATTATCACCCCGTGCTGGCGGTATCGCTCACTTACCACCTCATGCGGAAAACCATAGCGGTTACGATAACCAAGTGGCAGCAGTACCCAACGCGGCATCACCGCTTCTATAAAGGCCACACTGGAAGAGGTCTTGCTACCGTGATGGGGTGCCACCAGGATCTCAGCGTGCAGATTTGAATCATTGGCAGCGAGCAGTTCACGCTCCGCCTCCTGTTCGATATCCCCGGTGAGCAACAGCGAACGCCCTCCGGCACTCACCCGCAGCACACAGGAATCATTATTGCCTCGCCCCCGCCCCGCGAGCTGCGGCGGATGCAGCAGCTCGAAGAGCACCCCATCCCACAACCACTGCTCGCCTCGACGACAAATCTCGTGCCCGATCCAGCCCATTTTCCCGGGTACACTGGTCAGTACCCGCTCAACCACCAAGGCGTCTGCCACGGCACGGGCACCGCCAATATGATCATTGTCGCCATGGCTGATAATCAGGGTATCGACAACCTCACGCCCCTGTGCACGCAAAAACGGCACCACCACCGCCTGCCCGGTATTAAAACCGGAGCGAAATTTCGGTCCGGTATCGAACACCAGAACATGATTCGTTGTCTGCACTACGGCAGCCAGCCCCTGCCCCACATCCAGCAGGGTAAAACGTGCCTCACCGAGCGCCATCGGTGGTGGCTGCCACAGCAGCAATGGTAGCAGGGGTAGCACACCGGCCGCGCGCAGCGGCCAGCCTCTGGGGGCCAGTAGCCACAGCACAGCGGGCAGTGCCAGGGCGTAGGCCCACCAGGGAGCAGCCCCCTGTCGCAGTGCCGGCAGCGTCTCTGCCAGCAACTCCAGTAGTGGCCACAGCAACTGCATCAGCCACGCTGCCCACTGCAACAGCACAATCCCTCCGGCCTCCCACACTCCCAGCATCAGGACACCGAGCAGTGTCAGCGGCACCACCAGCAGGCCAACCCATGGCACGGCAATGAGATTGGCCAGCGGTGCCACCAGTGCCGCCTGACCAAACAGCAGTAATAGCAGCGGTGAGAGTCCTACCGCCACCAGCCACTGCACCCTCCCCCAGCGCCACCATGCCCCGCCTGGATTGAGCCGACCGCGCATCCCGTAGAGGATCAACGCCACCGCGCCAAAGGAGAGCCAGAAGCCGGGAGAGAGCACCACCAACGGGTCATGCAGGATTACCAGCAACAACACCAGCGACAACAGGCGCGAGGGCTGAACCGGGCGCATCCAGAATAGCGCCCCCATCACCAGTATCAGCATTAGCATCGCCCGCTGTGTCGGCACCGAGAAACCGGCCAGCGCCGCATAGATCGCAGCGGCAATAATGGCAGCGATGGCCGCCGCCCGGGGTGCCGGCAGCCACAGGCAACAACGCGGGCAGAGACGCCACAGATGGAGTAGCAGCAGATAGATCAGCCCCGCCACCAGCCCGATATGCAAACCGGAGATCGCCATCAGATGGTTCGTACCGGTGGCCAGCAGTAACGCCCACTCCTCATCATCGATGCCGCCACGCACACCAATAGCCAGCGCCTGAATGATGCCAGCGTGCGCTTCATCCGTTAGCATCTCATCTAGGCGCTGCTGTAACTCGTAGCGCAGGCGCTGCACCGGTATAGCGATGAGGGGGGATTCGAGCAGTCGATTATCGCCGGAGGCCCGTACATAGCCGGTAGCCCGTATCCCCTGCTGAAACAACCACTGCTCGTAATCGAAGCCACCCGGATTCATCATGCCCCGTGGACGTTTCAGTCTTACGGTCAGTTGCCAGCGCTGTCCGGGTAACAGCTCCGGAGCCCCCTGGTACCAGTTAATACGTACCCGTGAAGGGGCCGCGTGCTGCTCACCGCGATAACTCAACTTCTCAATCTCAAATACAAAACGAGTACGTTGTGAGGAGGACTCCGGCAGCGAGACGACCTGTCCCACCACCACCACATCCTGCCCCTCCAGCTCTGGTGTCAGCCTGTCCGCAAGGCGTTGTTGTGCCATAAAGATGGCCCAGAGATAGCCTGCGAGCAGAGCTGCCAGCAACAGGGCCAGGCGTTTATGAAAGGGAATTGCCAGTAATGGAAGCGTGACGGCAACAGCTAGCCACGGGGTAGGCGGAAGGCTCGACTGCAGTTGCAGTACCACTACACCGAGTAAAAATGCAATCATCCTTGTCTGCATTGGTTTCACTTATCATCGAATTGTGGATAATAGCTGAACTGTCACCCAACCATGGGAAATAGCATCAACTAATGCCAAAGAAGCTTATCAAACGCCTGATGCCGGATCATCGTACCATCCGAGAGCATAAACACCTGCGTTTTCTTGGCACCCTGCTACACAGCCCCAACCTGTGGCACCTCAACCGCCGCTCCGCCTCAGGCGCCTTTGCCGTGGGGCTGTTCATGGCCTGGGTACCGGTACCGTTTCAAATGCTGCTGGGGGCGGTCGGGGCGATTCTATTTCGTGTCAACCTGCCGCTCTCGGTCGCCCTGGTGTGGGTGAGCAATCCGCTCACCATGCCTCCCATGTTTTACTTTGCCTACCTTTTCGGCACCTGGATACTGGGTGAACCAAGCAGCGCCCACATTGCCTTTGAGCTCTCCTACGAATGGCTAGAGACCGAGCTGGTGTTGATCTGGCAACCCTTTCTGCTGGGCTGTTTTGTATTAGGAATAATCAGTGCGGCGACAGGCTTTCTCACTATTCGTGGCCTGTGGCGACTACACCTGGTGAAACACTACCGGACACGTAAGCTGAGGCGCCAGAAGCAAAAAGCCGCAGAAAAAACTAATTACCAGTGAGTGGTTGCACCCATCCGGCCCGCCACAGACCGCCTGCGCTAGCTTAACTCCCCGTCGACCATATGTAGTACCCGGTCCATACGCCCGGCCAGACCGGTATCGTGGGTCACGACAATAAAGCTGGTACCCAGCTCCTCATTCAACTCCAGCATCAGGGCATAGACCTGATCGGCAGTCTTTTGATCGAGATTACCCGTGGGCTCGTCAGCAAGAATACACCGCGGTTGCGTTACCAGTGCACGGGCAATGGCTGCACGCTGGCGCTCGCCGCCTGAGAGTTCGCCAGGCTTGTGGGCGATGCGCTGTGCCAGCCCGACCCGGCCCAGAATCACCTCGGCCTGCTGTCGCGCCTGTTTGGCACTGTCGCCACGGATCAGCAGCGGCATCGCCACGTTCTCCAGCGCAGTAAACTCCGGCAGCAGATGATGAAACTGATAGACAAAACCGAGCGCGGCATTACGCAAGCGGCCACGCTCCGCCTCACCCAGCGAGGCCATCGACTGACCGCTAACCACCACCTCGCCACTAGTGGGGGTATCAAGCCCACCCAGCAGGTGTAACAGGGTGCTCTTGCCTGAGCCGGAGGCTCCGACAATGGCGATACGCTCGCCTCGCTTCACCTCAAGATTGATCCCCTTGAGTACATCGACCGACAGCGGCCCCTGTTCAAAACGCTTGTGCAGCCCGCTACAGCGGATCACCGATTCGCTATTCATCGCCTCATTCTCATTATTCATAACGTAGCGACTCCGCCGGCTGGGTACGCGAGGCACGCCAGGCCGGATAGAGAGTGGCGAGGATACTGATACCGAAGGAGACCACGGTGATCTTTGCCACATCGTCCCAGTGCAGCTCTGAGGGCAGGTCACTGATGTAATAGACATCAGCTGGCATGAACTGGGTGCCCAACATGCTCTCAATGGCCGGCACGATGGTCTCCACATTGAGTGCCAGCGAAACACCCCCGATAAGCCCCAGCAGGGTGCCGATAAAACCAATCACCGTCCCCTGCACCATGAAGATCCCCATAATCGAGCGCGGCGTGGAGCCCAGGGTACGCAAAATAGCGATATCGGTGGTCTTGTCGGTCACCACCATCACCAGGGTCGAGACGATGTTAAAGGCCGCGACCGCCACGATTAGCAGCAGGATCACAAACATCACCGTCTTCTCGGTCTTAATCGCTCTGAAAAAGTTGGCGTGGTGCTTGGTCCAGTCGCGCACCAGATAGACACCCGGAATCGATTCGGCCAGTTCACGACTCACCTGCGGCGCCTTGAACAGGTCCTCCAGCTTGAGACGTACCCCGGTCACCCCGTCGCCCATGCGGAACAGCTTGCGCGCATCGTCCAGGTGGATCAGCGCCAGTGCACTGTCGTATTCGTACATCCCCACCTCGAAGATGCCACTGACGGTAAAGCGTTTAAGGCGCGGCATCACCCCGGCCGGGGTGACATTGGCGGTAGGGGTGACCAGTGTCACCTTGTCGCCCACCATCACACCGAGGATTCGCGCCAGGTCGACCCCGAGGATCACATTAAACTCACCGGCCACCAGATTGCCCAGCTGCCCCGCGATGATCTTATTCGCCACCTCGGAAACCTTCGGCTCCTCAGCGGGTAGCACACCGCGGATCAACGAACCGTTTACCTGCTGGCCGGCGATCAGCATCCCCTCTTTTTGAATATAGGGGGCACTACCGATGACCTGTGCGTGGCGGTCCGATATTTCAGAAAGTTCGCGCCAGTTATCCAGTGGTGCTGAATAGCCGCTAATGGTGGCGTGGGAGGTCATCCCCAGAATACGCTGGCGCAGTTCGGTCTCGAAACCGTTCATCACCGAAAGCACGGTGATCAGCGCGGTCACACCCAGCGCAATACCAAGCATTGAGGTCAGCGAAATAAAGGAGATAAAGTGGTTGCGGCGCTTGGCACGGGTATAGCGCAGGCCGACAAAGAGTTGTAGTGGTCGATACATGGGTGGGCATTAAACCATAAATAAATGATCAGGGGCAGATAACTGCTACAGGCTTGTTGAGTGTGACCCCATCAGGTCTCACAAGTGCCCGACAGGCCAGTGCCTCCACCCCGGCGGAGAGCGCCCGGCGCAGGGTCTTACCATAGAGCGGGTCGATCTCATCGGCAGGACGCACCGCCTGCACATCGCCGCGTTGCACACAGAAGAAGATCACCCCGCGACCGCCCTGCTCCACCACCCCCATCAATTCACGCAGGTGCTTGGTTGCGCGGCTGCTTACCGCATCGGGGAAATAACCGAAGCCTGACTCATCGCAGGTAGTGACATTCTTGATCTCCACATAACAGTCACGGCCATCATCATGCCCCTCAAGCAGCAGGTCGATGCGGCTGCCCTCCTCCCCATACTTCACCTCCTGACGAATGGTTGCGTACCCCTGTAACTCAGCTACGACACCGCCCTCAATCGCCTCTCGCACCAGCGTATTCGTAATGCCGGTGTGTACCCCCACCATTACCCCCTGACTGTTTTGAGTCATCTCCCAGCTGTAACGATATTTACGTTTGGGGTTGTCGACATCCCGCAGAAAAACGGTGGAGCCCGGCTCGGCACAACCTGTCATCGCCCCGGTGTTGGGGGTGTGTACCGTGATCTCATCACCATTCGGCAGCACCACATCGGCGAGAAAGCGTTTATAACGGCGAATCAGGGTGGCGGGTTGCAGCGGGGGACTGAATTTCATCGCACAATGAACTTTAAGTATAAGATGAACAGATACATAGTCGCCGTAGCTAAGGTTGTAACAGCGATGGCTATTATATTTTGCGCCGTACTTCCATCACATTAGGTAGCTGATTGATACGCCCGAGTACGCGACTGAGCTGGTCAATGTCGGTGATCTCCAGCGTCACATCGATACGCGCGGAGTGTATCTTCGGGTCACTCAGGGTATTGCTACCCAGAACATTGATCTTTTCGTTGGCCAGCACGGTGTAAACATCGATCAGCAGTCCCTGACGGTCGATCGCCTCGATCTCGATATCGACAGGGTAGGCAGTCTCACTGCCAAAACCGCCCCACTCCACTTCAATCAGGCGTGTGCGCTTGGACTCAGGAAGGTTGAGAATATTCTTGCAGTCGCTGCGATGGATGGTGACGCCGCGTCCCTGGGTAATAAAACCGATGATTGGATCACCCATTGCCGGCTTGCAACAGCGCGCCATGTTGGTCAGCAGATTGCCGACACCACGGATCTGAATATCACCGCCATCGCTACTGCGGCGCTTGCGCTCAGCCGGGCGCGAAACCTCTTTCTTCGGTTTATCGATCAGTTTATTCACCGCCCCGGCGATCTGCGCCGGGTTGATGTCGCCGCGACCGATGGCGATTAACATCTCATCGTTACTGCCGTAGTGGAAATATTCGGTGATCTTGTCATGTCCCAGGTCACGCACACCCAGGCGGTTGAGTTCACGATCCAGCAGTGAACGGCCATCGGCGATATTCTGCTCGTGGTCCTGTTGCTTGAACCAGGTGCGCGCCTTGGAGCGGGCACGTGAGGTCTTGAGGTAACCGAGATTGGGGTTGAGCCAGTCACGGCTGGGACCACCGTGTTTGGTAGTGAGGATCTCCACCTGCTCGCCTGACTGCAACTCATAGGTGAGTTGCACGATACGCCCGTTCACCTTGGCACCACGGCAGCGATTACCCACCTCGGTATGAACATAGTAGGCAAAGTCCAGCGGTGTCGCCCCCTGTGGCAAATCGAACACCTCGCCTCCCGGGGTCAGCACATAGACCCGATCCTGAAATACCTCGGATTTAAAGCGATCGATAAAGTCATCGGCATCGCTCTCCTCCTCTTTCCAGTCGAGTAGCTGACGCAGCCAGGCGATCTTCTGCTCGAAGTTCTTATCGGACTTGCCCCCCTCCTTGTAGCGCCAGTGGGCAGCCACACCGAGCTCGGCGTGTTTGTCCATCTCGGCGGTGCGGATCTGCACTTCCAGCGTCTTGCCACCGGGGCCGATCACCGCGGTATGAATCGACTGATAGTTATTCTCTTTCGGCGTGGCGATATAGTCATCGAACTCTTTGGGAATATGCGGCCATAGACTGTGCACCGTACCGAGCACGTGATAACAGTCGGCCACACTATCCACCAGTACCCGCACCGCACGCACATCGTAGAGGTCGTGAAAACTCAGCCCCTTACGCTTCATCTTTTTCCAGATGCTGAAGATGTGTTTGGCGCGCCCGGTGATATCGGC
>JBFFJV010000064.1:0-11262 GCA_041555695.1 Thiohalomonadaceae bacterium
AACTGTGGGATACCAAGATGTACTCTGCCAGCCTAGTTAACACCCACTTCTGGCTCGCTACCATCGGTACCGTGGTCTACATCACCGCGATGTGGGTATCCGGCATCATGCAGGGTCTGATGTGGCGTGACTACGATGAGTTCGGCACCCTGACCTACACCTTCGCCGAGTCTGTTGCAGCAATGCATCCCTACTACGCAATGCGTGCCATCGGCGGCATGATCTACTGGTTGGGCGGCGCACTGATGCTGTACAACGTAGTGATGACCATCCGTCAGGCCTCTGCCCAGCGTAGCTCTGCTACCGCTGCCGCTTAAGCCGATAAGGAGGATTAATAACAATGGCTGATCAAATTCATTCAACCAAGCTTCAGGACAAGACAGAACGTAATGTCTTCCTGATGATCTTTATGCTCGCCATCCTGGTGGCTATCCCGGGCGCAGTGGAAATTATTCCGCTGTTCTATCTGGATGAGACCATGGAGCACAACCAGCACCCTGAGATCGTATGGGATCGTCAGGAAGGACAGGCCCTGACCGACTGGAAAGCCGGTGACGGCGTCCGTCCTTACACCGCGCTGGAGCTGGCGGGTCGTGAAGTTTATATCCGTGAAGGCTGCTACCTCTGCCACTCACAGATGATTCGTCCGTTCCGTGATGAGAAAGAGCGCTATGGCCACTACAGCCTGGCCTCCGAGTCCATGTACGACCACCCCTTCCAGTGGGGCTCCAAGCGTACCGGCCCGGACCTGGCCCGTGTTGGCGGCAAGTACTCGGATGACTGGCACAAGCGTCACCTGCTAGACCCGACCTCTGTGGTACCAGAGTCTGTCATGCCCAGATACCCCTGGCTTGAGAATGCCTCCATTAACGGCGCTCATGTCTCCAAGGTAATGCGTGCAATGAAGATGGTTGGCGTTCCTTACGCCGAAGCCGATTTTGCTACCGCTAGTGAGTCTGTAGCGAATGGTGGAACAGCTGGCGCTACCGAGTTGGACGCCGTTGTTGCCTACCTGCAAGTTCTGGGCACCATGGTTAAGTTCGAAGATAAGGATTACCGCAAGTAATGGGTAGCCTGCAGGAATACATCCAGACCGATTGGGCGGCGATGACGCTGTCCGATTGGATTGGCACCATCGTCACGGTAGGCATTTTCTGCCTGATGGTGTGGGCCTATGTGTATGCATTCCATCCGAAGAACAAAGAAAAACTCGAGTCGCAACGTCATCTGCCTTTTGATGACGACGATACGATCGAAACGGAGAACAGAAAATGAGTGAAAAAAGCAATCCGTATAGTGCTCCGGATACCGGACACGTGTGGGACGACAATCTGCGCGAGCTGACCAATCAGCCGCCAAAGTGGTGGATGCTCGGTTTTTACGCCAGCCTCGCCCTGGTTGTCTTCTATGTCATCTGGTACCCAGCTATCCCGCTGGCAACTAGCCATACCAAGGGTGTCGCCGGCTGGACCGCAATCAATGAGTATAAGGAAGACATGGCTGCCATCGAAGGTAAGCGTGCCAAATACGAAGATCAGCTTCCTGGCATGTCTGCGGCTGCCATCCTGGCTGATGAAGAGCTGTCTACCTACGTACAGCGTTCAGCCAAAGTACTGTTCGGCGACAACTGCGCGGCCTGTCACGGTGCAGGTGGTGCTGGCAACCAGGGCTTCCCGGTACTGGCTGACAACGACTGGCTTTATGGTGGCAGCATCCAGGCTATTGAGCAGAGCATTATCAGCGGTCGTACCGGCAACATGCCGGCACACACCATGTCCGATGCCGAGCTGAACACGCTGGCCGATGCCATCATCGCCGGCAAGCCTGGTAGCGAGCCGCTGTTCAGTGCCAAGGGCTGTTTTGCCTGTCATGGTGCTGACGGCAAGGGTATGCAGGCCCTGGGTGCTGCGAATCTTACCGATAGCATCTGGCGTTTTGCTGCAGAGGATCAACGTGAAAGCGTGAAGCACACCATCACGCATGGTGTTAACTTCCCTGCTGACGCTCAGACCCGCAACGCAGTTATGCCTAAATTTGGTGGTGGTAAGCTCAGCGATACCGAAATCAAGAAGCTTGCTGTATACGTCCACAAATTGGGCGGTGGTCAGTAAATCGGCTGCAAGTCACTAACCTGAGGCCGTCTACTCAGTAGTCGGCCTATAACTAAGAGGGAAAGACTATGGATGCTTTATTTTCGGATTGGGTAGCAGTTGGTTCCGTTCTGTCCGTTGTAGGTGCCATCGTGGTTGTAGTCGTACTCGGTATTCGCATAATGAAGTTGATCAACACAACTCATTCTGAAGACTGAGTAATAGTCCCAATCTTTTTTGGGAGTATGAATCGAGGGGGATTTCTATCCCCCTCTTTTTATTAGGTTATGCTAATATTCCGCACTTGGTCATATAGCAACAAAGTAGCAGCACTGATAAGGACTTCCCTGCCAAAGTAAATTGCTGAAAAGGCCCTTCGGGTTTTTTCACTAGTTTTCTTGTTAAAAATGCAACCACTTCTACCAGGAGGCCGATGTGAGCGAGAACGTCGAAAACAGTCAGCAAGTCGCTGAGGAGCTCTATGAGGAGCAGGGTCACTGGCACATCAATACCGGTGATGAGACGATTCACGCTAAGCGTGTACCAGGAAGGTTTCGTACTCTCAAATGGCTCGCCGCCTCAGTTTGGCTGGTTTTTTTCCTCGGTCCGTATCTGCGCTGGGGTGACCGCCAGGCCATTATTCTCGACATCCCCGACCGTAAATTTCAGATCTTCGATATCACCATCCTGCCACAGGATGTGTGGATGCTCTCACTGGTACTGCTGTTCTTTGCCATTCTTCTGGCAGTAGTAACATCAGTCGCTGGTCGGGTATTTTGCGGCTACTTCTGCTTTCAAACCGTGTGGACCGATGTTTTCACCCTCATTGAAGAGAAGCTCGAGGGCAACCCGGCACAACGGCGTAAGTTAGAGAGCGCTCCGTGGACTGGCAAGAAAGCTGCTATTAAGGGAATCAAACACCTGCTCTGGATTGCTATCGGGGTATTCACCGGCATCTCATTTACCCTCTGGTTCGCTGATGCCTATGAAATGTGGCACGCCTACTTAACACTCGATGTCCATGGATTCGCACTCGGTGCTGTCGGCGTGTTCGCCTTCTTCACCTACCTGTTTGGCGGCTTTATGCGCGAGCAGGTCTGCTTCTGGCTCTGCCCCTACGCCCGAATTCAAGGCGTCATGATGGATATGGAGACGATCGTACCGGCCTATGACTATAACCGCGGCGAGCCGCGTGCACGCCTGAAGAAGGGGCAAACCCTTGAGGGGAAGGGGGACTGTATTGAGTGTAACCAGTGCATCGCCGTCTGCCCTACCGGCATCGATATCCGTGAAGGACAGCAGGAGGGCTGCATCACCTGTGGTCTCTGCCTTGATGCCTGTGACGCTGTAATGGATAAAATCGACAAGCCGCGCGGCCTGATCCGCTACACCTCACTTGATGCGCTGGAAGGTATACCACACATCCCGCTGTTCAAACGCCCTCGCATTCTGATCTATATTGCCATCCTCACCCTTGCGATTGGCGGCATCTTATATGGCCTGACCCACCTCGGCTCATTAGAGCTGAAGGTGATTCACTCCCGCTCACCGCTATTCGTACAGATGAGCGATGGCACGATTCAGAACAAGTTCGATCTGAAGATACTCAACAAACTGGACGCTGAGGTTGAAGTAGAGGTATTGGCAACGGGACCGGAGGGACTAGTGCTGGTCGACTCAGAGAAGACCATTACGCTAAAATCTGGCAAAATCACCTCTCGTATTGTGTTTGTGAAGGTGCCTAATGCGAATCTTACACAGAGCCGCGTACCGCTCACCTTCACGGTTCAGAACAAGGCTAACCCTGAAGATTCTGTGAGCTACGAAAGCGCCTTCTTCAGCTCTCGGCAGTAAACGTATAACGAAGCGAATCATTAACTAATGACGACAGCAACTGTTACAGGTAGAACCATGATCTCTCAAGACAATAAACAAGCAATGCGTAACCCCTGGGTGCTCGGATGGCTCGGCATCCTGGCCACAGTGATCACCGTTAACGTCATCTTCATCGTTACCGCTTTCAGGACAAATCCAGGCCTGGTCGACGAAAGCTACTATGAGAATGGGCGCTACCATGATGCGAATTACCAGAAGAAGATGGAAGCACGTAGCCGCCTTGGGTGGAATATCTCACTACAAACCCCTGAGACCATCAACCTTGGTGCAGCCGGGAACTACAGCGTGAATATTGTTGACCGCGTTGGGAATTCACTTAACGACGCCACCGTCACCCTGCATGCCTACCGTCCATCCGACGCCTCAGCAGATCTGAAAACGGAATTAAACAAGGTTGCCGAGGGTGTTTTTCAAAGCAAGCTGGCACTTCCGCTTAAGGGTTTCTGGGACATTAACATTACTGTAGCGCAGGGCGAAGATATTCTGGAAATAAGCCGCCGTGTTACCGTGGTGGCGAACTAGCTCCTGTCTGACTCAAGATGAGTGGTGATCAACCGCACACAGCGGCGGGCTGCTTCCACTGTGGCCTGCCGCTGCCGCCCGATGAACCCTTCGTCGAGCAGATAGAGGGCAGGCAGCGCCACTTCTGCTGTTTTGGCTGTCAGTCGGTATGCAAGGCGATCTATGAGGCCGGACTCGACGGTTTCTACCAACGCACCCCTGATGGCACCCTGCTCGCCCCACCACCAGAGCCACCCAAAGATATCGCCCTGTTCGACCTTGATGAGGTACAGGAGGAGTTCGTGCGCGAACTCGGCGAGGAGCGTGAGATCCACCTGCTGGTCGAGGGCATCCACTGCGCTGCCTGTATCTGGCTGATTGAGCGCAGTCTCGATACCATGCCCGGCATCATCAAGGTTCAGGTCAACCTGACCAACAAGCGACTGCTTCTACGCTGGAATAACCAACAGACCCATCTCTCTGACATCATCAAGCGGCTTGGTGATATCGGTTACGCCGCCATCCCCTTCGACCCGGAAGCGGCCGAAGGCCATATCAAAAAGCAGAATCGGGACCTGCTATTCCGCATGGCGGTAGCCGGTTTTGCGATGATGAACCTGATGTGGATCTCCATCGCCCTGTATAGCGGTGCCGATACTGCCGACGGCGGCCAGTTCCGCTCGATGTTCCACTGGATCGGTTTTGCTCTGGCCAGTCTAACGCTGTTTTACTCAGGCTCAATTTTTTTAAGGGGGGCATGGGCAGGCTTGCGCCACCGGCACCTCACCATGGACCTGCCGATAGCCATCGGAGCCACCGCCACCTACCTCTACTCAACCTATGTCACCGTGAGTGGCAGTGAGGTCGGTGAGGTCTACTTTGATACGGTGGTTAACTTTATCTTTGTAATCCTGGTCGGACGTTTCCTCGAGGCCATCTCCAAACGCCATGCGGTGGCCGCCACTCAGCGCCTGATGGATCTTCAGCCCCGTGTCGCCACCCTGCTCACGGACGGTGCTGAAAAGATTGTTCCCATCCGTACGGTGAAGAGTGAGGATACCGTTCTGGTAAAGGCCGGTGATAAAGTCCCGGTTGATGGTATCGTTATTGACGGCCGTAGTAGCGTTGATGAGAGCATGCTCAGTGGTGAGTCCGAACCAGTTCGCAAGGACACCGGCCACAGCGTCTCCGCCGGCACGGTGAACCTGCACAGTGCCCTCACCCTGCGCGTTACTGGCACCCTGCGTGACACCTCACTGGGGCGCATTATCGCCCTGGTTGAAGAGGCACAGGCCTCCAAGGCCCCGATCCAGTGCATGGCAGACCGCATCGTTCCCTGGTTTGTGATGGCGACCCTGCTGCTTGCCACCCTCACCTTCCTGTTGTGGCTTGGCAGTGGTTTTGAGCTGGCATTGATGGCAGCCACCTCGGTGCTTATCATTACCTGCCCCTGTGCCTTTGGCCTCGCCACACCAATGGCCATTGCCGTAGCGGCTGGACAGGGGGCGCGTAACGGTATCCTGGTCAAGAATGGTGAAGTCCTCGAGACCCTCTCACGCGTCAGTCACTTTGTGTTTGATAAGACCGGCACCCTGACCACCGGTCGTATGCAATTCCAGCAGCTGAAAACTCATGATGCCGCGGACGAGGATAAACTGTTACGCCTTGCCGCAATCGTCGAACGCTACTCCGAACACAGTATTGCGCAGGCCATCGTTGAGGGGGCTGAACAGCAACACCTCATTATCAATGACTGCAAGCCTGAAGCATTTGAGAGCCTGCCTGGTCACGGTGTAAAGGCGGTTGTCGAAGGACAACAAGTGATCCTCGGCACACTTACCTGGCTACAACAGAGTGGTATCGAGTTAGACCAGAAGCTCTGTGATCAGGCTCATGCCCTGGAGGCAAAGGCCACCAGCTGCATCCACATGGCCGTCGACAACAAGCACCTCGCACTACTCGCCATCGCCGATCAGCTACGCCCCGATGCCCAGCAGCTGGTAGCCGGACTCCGCGACGCCGGTATCCGCATGACCCTGCTCAGCGGCGACCGCAAACGTGTTGCCGATGCGGTGGCCGAACAGCTCGGTGGTATGGAGGTTATCGCAGAAGTGTTGCCACAGGATAAGGATCAGGTGATCAGCGATCTGCAGGCAAAGGGTGAGTGGGTTGCGATGGTCGGTGATGGGGTTAACGACGCCCCGGCACTAATTCGCGCCAACATAGGTATTGCCGTCGGCTCCGGGACAGATGTCTCGATGGAAAGTGCAGACATCGTCCTGATGCAGGATGAACTCGATAAGGTGCGGGTAGCAACACTGCTGTCACGCCGCACCCTGCGTACTATCCGCCAGAATATCGGACTGTCGCTGACCTATAACGTGATCATGGTGCCTCTGGCGATGGCCGCCTTTATCACCCCGTTATTCGCCGCCATCGCCATGCCGATAAGCTCCCTGCTGGTCATTGGCAATGCAGCCCGCATCCGCACCCTGTTTAAAGATTAGGTGACAGGAAGTACCCTGGTGACTTGCTTAAACACCAGAACATGCCGCTTCCTGTTTCCTGTCAGCTGATAGCTTCTTTCACCGAACCAAACCGATTACAATCGGTCTCATCACGATAATCACCCCCTTCAACGAAAAGAGTAAGCAATGGACGTTATCTACAGCCTCATCCCCAGCATGATCTTTATCGGACTGATTCTGGTAGGTATTCTGATTTGGGCCGTCAAGCGCGGCCAGTATGATGACCTGGATGGTGACGCCCACCGCATTCTGCTCGATGAAGACGACGAGATGATGGGCGGAAAAAGAAGCGTTGATCAGCGCAACTGGCCAGACGCCGACAACGATTAGGCACAGAGGCTCCGCCGCGCACCTCAGCAACAGCTAGCCCCGTACAATTTCACCCTTCTCCAGCAATGGCTGGCGCAGAGTTTCAAAATCCCCCGGCTGCACAAACTGCAGCACCTCCTTGCCCTTTTCATGCAGTATCAAATCCAGCCCCTGTTGCGGATAGAGCCAGTGCTCTACCGGGGTTTCGGTGCCCTTCTCAAGAACACGTTCCGCAGGCTGACCAAAACGCGCCTCTATCAGTTCAGGGGTCAGGTTCATCTTGGGGATGTAGGTCAGACTGGCAATAGGCAGTGCAGCCAGGCTCCGAAAGTCGGTATCGTGCAGTGTCACCTTGCGGGTACCACTGCCCATGGTTGCCACACGTACACCACGCTCATAAAAACCGTTCAGCTGCTCTGCAGTCAGCCCCATAACCAGCACCACACGGGCCCGTATACCACTTAGAGTGATGCTGTCGAAATAGACCTCCACCACCTTATCCCCATCATCCGCGGCAAACATGCTCACTTCATAGGGTTCGTTGAAGCGCTTTTCCGCATCACCGAGGGTACTGCGACCTAACTCCAGCCCCAGCACACTGATCGAACCACGCGCTGTCTTCTCAATCTGACACGGCAGGTAGACCGTAGTCTCAGGTGCCTTGCCCGGCAATATCACCCCAATGCCCACCGCCAACAGGCTAAAAATCAATACGCCTAAAAAGATGTAACGTTCCATAAATTTCCACTCATCATAAAAAAAAGGCCGGTTTCCCGGCCATCTGTGCAAACAGCGTAGTGCTATTCAGCAATCGGCTTTGCTTTACTGTTCGGGAACTTGTCAACCAGCCACTGTGGTACCACACCGCTCTTTGCCTTGTGCATGGCATCAGACTCCATCACGATCAATGCGAGGATAAACACCAGCGTAGGCAACGCCGCAACCCCACCAAGGGCGTAGTGTCCCGGTTTAAGCTGCGATGCATCGCCACCGACAGAGAGCAACAGCCCGACAACCACCAGTCCCAACGCCATCAGCATACCGATGAAAAGCATGCCGCGACGGGCACACAACTGCCAGTGGCAAGCCGCATACCAGCTGGCAGTTCGCAACTTACTGCGTGCCCGAATCATGATATAGCCCAAAACCAGGATGGAGACACCTGGGGTAACCAGCATCACCCAGGGGTAGGTCTTGGCAAAGCCAATCAGACCAACAAAGACCAGAATGTGGTTGGTGATCAGATTGATCAGGAAGATCTCGTGAGGGTGTTTGGCGTCTGTAATCTCCGCCTCGCTGACTTCATAGTGCATAGTCTTCTCTTCTCGTTATCGGGTGCCAGAGAGGCCTGTAAATCGTCGGCAAAAAGTACCACCTTGGCCACCACAAATCCAGCTAAGGCCACACAGTGGTTTACCTAAACCACCGCCTGACGCGATAATGGCAAAAAAACATAAAGGGCCTAACATCATGAACCTCAAGTACCTAAGCACACTCATCGTACTGCCTTTGATTGGCTGTAGTGGCAACTCACTACTCCCATCGCAAAGCGGCAGCTTCAAGGTGGACTCGGCTCCTGTTGGTGCCTCGGTGCTGGTACTCGGTGAGGCGATGGGACAGACCCCCATGCTCCTGACAACCAGTGAGGTCTTCCCTCACAGCTTTGACCACGATAAACAGCACCTCTATGGTCGGATTCAGCTAAGCCATCCCGGCTGTGAGCCGTTTATTACCACTGTCAGTAGCCGCATCATCAGTGACGGACTCAATGCCAGACTCAAGTGCCGAGACACGAATCAACCGCAGCAACAAACCGATATGTCGCCGCAACCCACAGCTGCGCCTCAAATGGCTACTCCCATAGCAACGCCGCAGACGAACACAACCGGTTTAAAACCGCGTCTGCAGCAGCTAAAAGAGCTATTCGAAGAGGGATTGATTAGTGAAGAGGATTACGCAGCAAAGCGTCGGCAAATACTGGAGGAGCTGTAGGCCACCACAGCAGAAGCTGAGGCGCCCTGATGCTGCCTAGTAGGAGAGCAGGCGAATGTAACTGGACACCGCAGCAATCTCTTCAGCAGAAAGAAGGTCTTTCCAACCCGGCATATAGCCACCCTTGCCTTCTGAGATGATCGCCATTAGCGCCTGATTGTTCATATTGGCAACGGCCCCTGCACTAGTATGATCAGCAGGTTTCATTGGCAGAACATCAGCCATTACCCCGTCACCCCGACCATGCACCCCATGACAGGCAGAACAACTTTTAGCATAGATATCATGGCCCATATGCGGGTCACCAGGTAACGCCTCAGGTGACTTGCCAAGGAAGCTAACATAGGCAACCAGGGCTTTAATTTGAGGGTCGGACAGTGCCTGTCCCCACTTTGGCATCGCGCCGTTAATGTTGTGCGTGTTGGAGCCCTTCACGATACGAAACAGGTCCTTCTCACTACGCTTGGACATCCTCGACTTGTCGGTCAGGTTGGCAGGCCGCGTTTGCATCTTCGCGGCCAATGGCCCATCCCCCTTACCGTCTGTGCCGTGACAGACAAAGCAGTAGGTATCAAATAATTCGTGCCCCTTAAAGGCATTAGAGCCCTGTGCTGCTCCCTGCAGCGGCAAAAGCAGCGCGCCCAAGGCAAGACTCGTAAGTGAAAATATTGTTTTTTTCATGACCGTTCTCCTATGAGTGGGTCACCATACAGCTGTAACGGCAGCTGCTGGTTTTTATTAATTCCAAATAAATAAATTTTTGTGATTAGAAGCCGGAAAATAGCTGCAGCATGGTGAAGTCACCCCCGGCCACATCACTTTGAACATTGAAAAGCTCCAGCTTGGCATTTTGTGCCAGCATATATTGCAGGCCGATAGTGGTATCACTGGTGGTAGTTGTACCATCATCATCCGCACCGTATGCCGCATAAAGACTGGTGCGATTAGCCACACCCACCTTCGCCATCAAACCGTAAGCGCTCTTATCATCTGTACCGCTGTTATACTGCTGGCCGTCCGGGTCTGTGGGCGCCGTGCCATAACTTAAGTAAAACTCGGCGGGCAGTCCGCCCAGCTCACCCAGAGCCTGGAAATCGATACCACTACCCGCGACATTAGTTTCTGCATAGTCCCCGCCCACCACACTCGGTGCATCAGCACCTGACTTAACCGTGCCATCAATGTGACTGACGCCCAGCCCGATATCCCAGCCGCTGGTGTTCACAAAGTAATTAACCCGCAGATAATGGGCTAGACCACCAAAGATATTGGCATTCACATTGCGCCAGGTCGGTGCCCAGTGTGAGTAGTTCACCATCAGATTACCGGTGTGGTAGACAAAGGCCAGGCCAGTCGCGCTGCCAGAGCCTGTACCCAGGCGCTGATAAGCAGAAAAGCCCTTACGGTTTTCAATTGGACGCTGTGAGCGCTGCATACCCGTATTCATCAGTTCCATACCGTATCCGACACCCAGGGCATCGGTACCGAAGATCACCACACCAAGGTTATCAGTAACATTGGTGTGCACCTTATAACCGAGGAAGTTTCCGCTGCTTTCGCCTGCAGCATGACCGGCCTCGATGAAGGCCTGCTGCTCCGCTGCATCAACGGTGCCGTCACCATTAGTATCGGCATCCCAGGTAACCTCAGCCTCCTGCGGCGTCATTCCTGCCTCCAGCAGAAAACCGATGTTTTCGGCAGCACGTCCGCCGATAAGAAGGGCTGCTTCATCGGGCCACTGAATCTCACCACGACCACCATCCACATTTTCTGCCACGTTATACCGCAGCTTGGTGATCACCGATGCCTTCAGATCTGCAGGCATTGAGAGGTCGTCCCCTTCTACCAGAGGCGCAGCACCGCGCATGGTGTAACCCTGAGCCTTGAAGCTGCGACCAAAGGAGTTAAGTGCCGGGAAATTCTGTGCGTGACAGCTGACGCAGGCC
>JBFFJV010000065.1:0-11130 GCA_041555695.1 Thiohalomonadaceae bacterium
CCGGCATGATGTAGTCAAGACGCACACGACCATGGCCGTCGGGCACCATATTCTTCAGGTCGCCGCCACGGGCACCCAGCTTCTCCATCACGCCGCCCTGGTGCTGATCTTCCACATCCACGGTAACCTGCTCGAAAGGCTCCTGCGGCTCGCCGTCGATGGTGCGGATAATAACCTCGGGACGGGAAACACCCAGCTCGAAGCCTTCACGGCGCATATTTTCGATCAGTACCGAGAGGTGCAGCTCACCACGACCGGAGACGCGGAATTTGTCCGGATCCGAACCCTGCTCCACACGCAGTGCCACGTTGTGTACCAGCTCCTGATCCAGGCGCTCCTTAATCTGACGCGAGGTCACGAACTTGCCGTCCTTACCCGCAAACGGTGAGTTGTTAACCTGGAAGGTCATGCTCACGGTCGGCTCATCAACACTCAGAGGTGCCAGGGCTTCAACAGCCTCGGGGTCACACAGGGTGTCGGAGATGTTCAGCGGATCCAGACCGGTAAAACAGACGATATCACCCGCCTGCGCCTCATCTACCTCGACACGCTCCAGCCCCATGAAACCATAGAGCTGCAGTACACGGCCTTTACGGCGCTGACCTTCCGAATCCACCACCACCACCGGGGTATTGGTCTTAATCCGGCCCCGGCTGATACGGCCAATGCCGATCACACCAACATAGCTATTGTAGTCGAGCTGCGAGACCTGCAGCTGGAAGGGGTCTTCCGGCTCAACCTGCGGCGGATGAACGTGATCCACAACGGCCTGCAACAGCGGTGTCATATCACCTTCGCGCACCTCAGGGTCAAGACCGGCGAAGCCACCCAGGCCCGAAGCGTAGACTACCGGGAAATCGAGCTGCTCATCAGTAGCACCGAGGCGGTCGAACAGGTCGAAGGTCTGGTCCAGCGCCCACTCGGGACGCGCTGCCGGACGGTCAACCTTGTTCACCACCACGATGGGGTGCAGGCCACGCGCCAGCGCCTTCTCAGTCACAAAGCGGGTCTGCGGCATCGGGCCTTCAACCGCATCAACCAGCAGCAGTACCGAATCCACCATGGAGAGAACGCGCTCCACCTCACCGCCGAAGTCGGCGTGTCCGGGGGTGTCGACGATGTTGATACGATACTCGCCCCACTTGATGGCAGTGGGCTTGGCGAGGATGGTAATACCGCGCTCACGCTCCTGGTCATTGGAGTCCATGGCGCGTTCTTCGAGCTGAGCACGCTCACCGAGAGTGTCGGACTGCTTAAGGAGCTCATCTACCAGGGTGGTCTTACCGTGGTCAACGTGAGCGATGATGGCGATGTTGCGAAGATTCTCAATCACAGGGGATATTCCATTCAAAAGGAGCAAAATTGGCGGCGATTATATCTGGTTTACCTTATATACACACGGAATTTCCATCATCGCCCGTTCAGCGTTGAGAAAAGCCTCCTCCTTACCCACCTATTTTCGCCCGGGAAGCGGCCCCATCACCCACCGCAACCACTCAGGAGCGCTGGTTGTCGGGGCTGTCACGCCATCAAGGACGCCCGTGACGTTCCTGCGGCAGGTCCATTGCCGATAAACCACAGTAGTCTCTCCCGCGCTCCTTCCTGAGACACGCCTCTTCTTTCTGTGGTATGCCGTCGCGTTTATCATGGATAAGATGAGAAGAGGTGCTGTTCATGGAATCCGGACGGGTCCTCGAAATCTCTGCAAAAGTGTATGGATTTTTCCAGCCTCCACCCCATATTGAATGTATGACTGAAACCCGCGACAACTACTTTCTGAAGAGCGTCACACAACTGGGGGATCGCCAGCCGGTCATCAACCATCGTGACATTACCTCCGATCTAGGTCTCAAGCTGGTGGCCTCAGGCACCCGCATCACCAGCGGCCTCTACAACAAACTGGTCAACCACAAGTTGCTGCCTCAGCTGGAGCAGTGTCTGAGCATTGAGAATGCGGTCGATCACCCCTTCCTGCTGCAATTCATCGACGAATCTCTCAACCTTGAGAACTCCCCTTTTCTCGCCGTTAGCGACGACCTTCCGGCAGCCTGGCGCAAACAGATCATCGAACAGATCCCTCTGCCCACCGCCATCGCCCTAAAGCTCACGGTGGCAAGAGAGGAGCGGCCGGAGTTATTCGAACACAGTATCCTCATCACACTACTGAGCCTCTACCTGTGCCGGCGCATCGGCTGGAGTGAGGAGGACACGGTCAATGCCGCCAGTGCGGCGCTGCTGCACGACATCGGCATCCTGCACCTCGACCCCCGACTCTTTGAGAGCGGTCATGCGATGAGCCTCAACGAGCGGCGTAACCTCTACGTCCACCCCATCATTGGCCACATGATCATTAGCGAGTTTTCCGAATATCCGTCACCGGTGGCGGAGGCCGTGTTACAGCACCACGAGCGTCTCGACGGCAGCGGCTATCCCACAGGCTTAAGTGGCGAGGTGATCGGCAAGCTTGGACAGCTGCTGGGGGTGGCAGAGCTACTCGGCAGTCGCTTTGGCGGCAATAATGGTTGCGCCGACTGTGCGCAGCTCGACCTCATCCTCAAACTCAACGCCCAGCGCCTCAACGCCGAGTACGCCCTGCACCTTAAGCCCTTCGTGAAAGATACGGGGATACCGCCATCAGCCGACAGATACTCCCGACAACGCTGCCACGACAATATTTTCGCCCTCACCAACCTGTTTGCAGACTGGCGCAGCCTGTTTGCGATACATCAGCCAATAGACCGTGAAGAGCGCGAACAAATTGCACTCATCGAACAGGAGATGCAGCAACTTCAAAAGAACCTGCTGCAGACCGGCCTGGTCTTCGATGAACACCCGCAGGGCGGGGCTGATAGCGGCTGGCTAGAGGACGATGCCGAACACCTGGCTGAGATCACTTTTTTATTAAAAGAGGCACGCTGGCAACTGAGTGAGCTTTACTACCTGTTGCACCGCCGCTGGCCCCACATTAACCCCAGTGGGGCACTTCACAACTGGATAGAACGACTAACCCGCATTTTTGCCCATTAGGACTCAGGTGGCGCAGGCAAATTACCTCATCTCCTTGAGAAAACGCTGCGCCTCCAGATTCCCCTTTTGCACCGCCTGCTGCAGCCAGCGGCGTGCCTCGGCCCGGTCCATCTCTACGCCGATCCCCTCGGCGTAGATCACCCCCATCAGATACTCCGCATCGCTCATCCCCTGCTCGGCCGCCTTTAACATCCACTGTGCCGCCACTGCCGCACTGAGCTCTTCGGCTACCAGCAGGTGGGCCAGATTGAACTGCGCCTCTGCCACACCCTGCTCTGCCGCCTTCTCGTACCACAGCAGCGCCTGCTCGATATCGCGCGCGACACCAATGCCATTATCGTAGGCCGCCCCAAGATTCAGCTGCGCATAGGCATCCCCCGCAGCGGCATCCTTCTGCAGCGTGCCGATATCAACTTCCGCGGCAAACGTTACTGAAAACCCTAAAATCAAACACAGGAGTAAGCCCCTGCTATTCTGTATCCACACCCGCCAACTCCTCACAACACGTAAACAAACAGCGTCACCGCTGCCAGTGGAATAATCACATCCTGCATCAACACATTCACCATCCAGTTCTCACGTTTGAGTCCAGGGTAGCTCTCCTCCACCCTGGCAAAAACCTCTGCACTCAATGCCTCATGAATAAAGCTCAATGAAATCAGCGCAATAATACCGAACACCGCAATGGCGGCATATACCTCACCAATCCACTCACCCAATACCGGCCACAACAGCTTTACCAGCAGAAAATAGACAATTACCAGCGGCAACATCAGCCGCGAAGGACCACTCACGTGCTCCTCTCCCTCTGCGCTACCCGGCATGGCCGGATCTTTTGTCGGCTTCTCACTCATCCTGCACCTCCCTTTACCCCACAAGCCCCATCTCGGTTTGGTGGTGTATAATCTGCGCCACATTGACCCTATCGGCAAGGACATTAGTCACATGAGCAACTCCCAGAAACCGGTACGCATGACCGAATACAGCCATGGCTCCGGCTGCGGCTGCAAGATCGCCCCCAACCTGCTGGAGGAGATCCTCAACAGCGGCTTTTCCATGCCCATCGACCCCAAGCTGCTGGTGGGCAACGACTCGCGCGACGATGCCGCCGCCTATGACCTGGATGATGGCCGCTCGGTGATCAGCACCACCGACTTCTTCATGCCGATCGTCGACGACCCGATGGAGTTTGGCCGCATCGCCGCCACTAATGCCATCTCCGACATCTATGCCATGGGTGGACAACCGCTAATGGCCATCGCCATCTTCGGCTGGCCCATCGACAAACTGGGACCGGAGGTCGCCAGCCAGGTAGTCGACGGTGGCCGGGCCGCCTGTGCTGATGCGGGTATCCCGCTGGCAGGTGGCCATTCCATCGACTCGCCCGAGCCGATCTTCGGCCTCGCAGTAACCGGAATCGTGCAGAACAAGCACCTTAAGCAGAACAACACGGCCGAGGCGGGCTGCAAGCTCTACCTCACCAAACCGCTGGGCATCGGTATCCTCACCACCGCTCTGAAACAAAAGAAGCTCAAACCGGAGCACCTGCGTCTCGCCCCCGACACCATGTGCCAGCTCAACCAGATCGGCACGGCACTGGGGCAGATGGACGGCGTAAAGGCGATGACCGATGTCACCGGCTTCGGTCTGCTCGGTCACCTGCGGGAGATGTGTGAAGGCAGTAATGTACGTGCCGAGATCGACTACAGCGCGGTACCCAAGCTGGAACATATCGAAGAGTACATCACCATGGGCTGCTCACCGGGCGGCGCACAACGTAACTTCGACAGTTACGGCCACAAGGTGGGCGCGATGAGCGACACGCAACGTGCCCTGCTGTGCGACCCGCAGACCTCAGGCGGCCTGCTGGTGGCCCTAAGCCCCGAAGTCGAGGCAGAATTCTATGCCGTCACCACGGCAGAGGGACTGCAACTTATGCCCATCGGCCAGCTGCTTGAGGCCGGCGACGGCCCACTCATCACCATTAAGTAAGAAGCGCCTATTCCATGTCACAGGAACTACCGCAGGTAGAAGATTTTCGCCGTCTCGTTGTAGAAGATGTACCGCTGCTCGACGTACGCGCCCCTATTGAGTTCTACCAGGGCCACTTTCCCCATGCCGAGAACCACCACCTGATCGACGATGAAGAGCGCGATCAAATCGGTAAAAAGTACAAACATCTGGGACAGGATGCTGCCATCGACCTGGGCCACGAACTGGTCACCGGACAGCATAAACTTGATCGCATCGCAGAATGGAAGGCCTTCGCCGAGCAACACCCCACAGGCGTGCTCTACTGCTTTCGCGGCGGCATGCGCTCGAAGATCAGCCAGCAGTGGCTGTATGAAGAGACCGGCATCCTCTACCCGCGCATCAAGGGCGGCTACAAGGCGCTGCGCCGTTTTCTTATCGATGAGCTGGAGGTCAGCAGCCGGGAGGTGAACCCCATTGTCATCGGTGGGCGCACCGGCGTTGGCAAGACGCTGCTGCTGCATAAACTCTCACCGATGGTCGACCTCGAAGGGCTTGCCTGGCATCGCGGCTCAGCCTTTGGCAACCACGCCACTCCACAGCCACGGCAGATCAGTTTTGAAAATGCCCTCTCCATCGAGCTGATTAAAATTCGCGCAGCAGGCAATCCGGCCTTTGCGGTGGAGGATGAACACCGCAACGTCGGCTCCTGCTTTATGCCCGACAACATTCGCGACAAGTTCCGTGACTCGCCACTGGTAGTGCTCGAAGCCAGCCTGGAAGAGCGGGTGGCCATCACCCACCAGGAGTACATCCACGAGGCACTGGCCGAGCACGTGGCACTCTACGGTGAACAGCAGGGTTTTGAGAAGTGGGCAGAGTACCTGCTAACCAGTATCGATAAGATCAAAAAACGCCTTGGCGGCACCCGCCATACGGCACTGCAAAAAGTCCTGGAAAACGCCATCGCCAGGCAACGCGAACAGGGGGATGTCGAGCCACACTGCGAATGGATCAGTGAGCTGCTCGGCGGCTACTACGACCCGATGTATGACTACCAGATCAAGACCAACGAAAAACAGATCGCCTTTAAGGGCGACAAGCAGGCGGTAATTGAGTATCTGGCAGAGCATGGTATTCAGTATCAACCTTAATGCGCCGGGTGATACCTCAGGGTGGCCGAACAGAACAGCCGTTGATTAACGCTGCTGAATTTTCGCCACTCTATTCTTCAGTTGGTTGATAGAACTGGATCACCCCATACTTCCCCTCTGTAAGCCAGTTTTTGCCCAGCACATCAGAGCGCTGTTGTGCGCGTGCAAACCCGACCAGCACCTCTGATTTCAACACGCGCAGAATAAGGCAATTGACCGGGAAGTAATTAATCACCCGGCCTAAAGGCTCATCGTGATCCCAGTAGCGGTCATCAACCAGACGACGATAGTTCGCATCACCTTTTAGAATAACGAGGTCACTTGCCCGAAAGGCTGATGCAATATCCTCAGGCATCTCACGAAAAGGTATCGGCAGACTCCAGAAGGAGGCATCTGATAAAATTAGCCGTCCCGCCATCACAAACGACTTCAGCACCTCCCCCCACCTGACGGTATCCGCCTCTTCCCTGCTGGTTAAATAGTCCATCGTATACTCGACATCAGCGATGGTGGCGTCTGAAACAAATATCGGGTATTTCTTGCAGTGAAGGAAAACCTTGCCAGCACACTCCGCTTGCAGCAAATAGCAGGCTAATGCGAGATCGGCCAGTAACTCATGACCGCAATTGTCCAGCAGAATATCGATGCGGCCTAACCTTCCTCGACCTGTAATCAACTTGAGTGCCGGGGACAGCTCATCCACCAGCAGAAACTCAGAGAGATCAGCCTCCCCCTCAGCATCAACTGACACGATGTCACCGGGGATTTGGCTCAAATCATTACGATTCGACCAAATGGTGTCCGTAACAAAGCCGCTTAATGCCTCGAGCTCACAGCCCGGTGAGAGTGATGCCTTATGTAGCATACGTCCATGCCTTTGCATCAACGCGCCTGCATCGAAAAGGCTGCCCTCCTTTTTTGTCTTAAAAGGGTCGA
Organism: Thiohalomonadaceae bacterium; assembly: GCA_041555695.1. Classification (GTDB taxonomy): domain Bacteria; phylum Pseudomonadota; class Gammaproteobacteria; order Thiohalomonadales; family Thiohalomonadaceae; genus JAPHSX01. The sequence continues at coordinate 7,089 of JBFFJV010000065.1, forward strand.
ATCTTACAGCTGATGAGTTAGAAAGATCATTGGTCGCCTGCAGAATTCGCCGATAGAAATACAGCTCGGCAGACAGAAACGGAATCTCATACCAGCGTCTACCTGCATAGGGTGCAACGCACTCCTGCCATGATTCGCTGTCCTCTGTCTCATTAGCCGCAAGCACAGCAACCCCCCCCTCCTTAACCTCTTTTTTTAGCGCATGGAGGGCATTAATGGTGGTGGAATCAAGCTCATTAAGAGAGATGATTTCATCGATAATATGAGGAAACCGGCTATCTAACGTATATTTCGCAAACGACCCGGCATCCCCCCCGGTTATCACGGGCGGAAACTCACCTTTACTTAAGTCATATGAAGACATGGTGGTTATAAAGGCTACAGCTTCATCGGCTCCGTCTTTGTGGCCGCATTCGCCTTAAATGCAATCACTGAGACGATTAGCGCAAACAGCAGCCAGAACAGCAGCTTCACTATAAGGATATCTGCCCACTTGCTCATCCATGTCAGGTAAAACCAGGTGAGTACAATGGCACTCGGCACAGACATACTTACTATTCTGCCAAGAATACTTGCAAGGGCACTGTGTTTTTTCTTTTGCATCTCACGATGTTTCTCTTCACCGTGAATGATCTCATTTGCCTTATGTATATTCTTATTGGTTTCATGTTTCAGGTTGTCAATCGAGACATATGCCGCAAACACACCAAGAAACACCAGAAAGGCAATCGTCGCACCCAATACCGGGATCACATCCAGATAAACACACATCATCTGATCGCACGATTCCAGTTCAACCGCCTTGATATCCGGGCGCGATTCAAAGATAAGGGCAAATGCCGCAAACAAAAAACCCTGAATCGTTAACATCCAGGTCATACGGTTATTGATCAAGGTTTCTTCATGCGAAACATGCTCTTTTAATCGCAACCTTTCTTTATCAATTATCTTAAGTTGTTCTTCACTCATTCAATCTGACCATATTAAAATGTATAAAAGCCTCCCTGTTACAGGGAGACGGCACACCCGACTTGCGCGAGAGAATAGTCCGGCCGGGAATTACTCATCAAGTGCAAATTCAATTCTGTCTGACAGCTCATCCAGTGCTTTACGTGCGCACGCTGCATCCTTTTCACCACCCGGTGCACCACTGACGCCAACCGCACCGATGTTATAACCTCCGGCAATAATCTTGATCCCTCCCTCCATCACAATCAGCCCCTCAATGTGATTTAGCTCCTGCTGGATATCTGCACGGGCCGCTTTAAATGCACCACTATCCGTCCAGGCCATAACCGTCATGTTGGCCTTGCGCTCTGCAATTTCCAGCGTAAAACGTGAAGCCAGGTCGTCGCGTAGGGCGGCGCGCATCAAACCAAAACGGTCAACCACAACAGCACTGACATGGTAGCCATCTTTACGGCAGGCCATGATAGTCTCGGTGGCAATATCACGCGCCAGTTCCATACCGATACTTTTACTGTCGACAATCGCAGCGGCATGCGCGGAGATCCCCATAACAAGGGTCAGTATGCCGGCCACGGTGCTCTTCAGGATTGTACCTTTCATCGTAATTCCCCTTCATTATCAGTAAATATTCAGTGGGTGATTTCTTGCTAATTCTTACGAATAGTTATCGCAAGTGCAATAAAACATCCCGTCAGAGGCCTGCATTGTCCAGGCTCGGGCATTTTGTACCCTCCTGTAAGTTCTGCGCCGCATGGGCACCCCCTCTGACAACGCACGGGGCAGTTTATCAATGGAGTGTTGCGGCATGCTTTTTTAGTGTTCCCTCTCTATCGACCAGGCATCGCTGCTCTTTTGACATATTTGCCCTTAAACGGCGTTATTCACGGCATCCAGGGTCGTTTCTTACGACCGCTCTATTACCTAGTCAAAAAACCTGGTGAAGGCCTCAACACTCTCACGCTCGGTACGGTAGCTGTTGATCACCGCCTTTGTATCGGCATAGCCCAGTGCCATGCCGCAAATCACGACGCTGTCTTCCGTGTAACCCAACTCCTCTTTAATGATCTGCGGGTACTCGGCGAGTGAGGCCTGAGGACAGGTAGCGAGCCCCTCCTCTTCGGCGGCGAGCATCACCGACTGCAAAAACATACCGTAGTCGAGGTAGGAGCCGGTGGACATGATCGGGTCCATCATAAACAGCAACATGACCGGGGCGTCAAAGGCGCGGAAATTGGCGGCTTGTTGATCGAGCTGGCGCTGTTTGTCTTCGCGCCCGATACCGAGTACCCCATAGAGGGCCAGGCCGCAGGCCCGGCGCCGTGCCTTGTAGGGCTCCTCCCAGCCACTGGGATAATATTGATAGGCCATCTGCGACTTGTCGCCGTCGCGAAATGCTCTCTCAAGCCGCTGCTCTAATCGCTGTTTTGTCTGTCCGCTAACCACTGCCACCTGCCACGGCTGGGTGTTAACGCCGGAAGGGGAGTAGCGCGCTGCATCTAAGATACGCTGGATCTTCTCCGGCTCCACCGCCCTGTCCTGATATGCACGGATCGACTGTCGCTGTTTAATTGCCTCGATAACCTTCACATGTCCCCCAATTAACATCTTCTACCGTCTGTCACAAAGAGCTGAATCATAACGCGATCTTCGCCAGCAGATTCAACTTCCTGAATTTAGCCTCTATCAATGGTTGGCCACCAAGAAAAGTCGAAAATAATCGTTACGATAAGTAACACCAATAAACCTTTCTTCATACTCTGCATACGCAGCCGCAGCCGAGCGACGACGCAGCAACAGTCTCGCTCAGCCCCGGCTCATCGTTCAATCTAACCCCCTGTTCTTCATTACAATTATCTGCATCCCTCCCCATCGTACGCCGCCTAATGAGATAACAGGCTGCTACTACCTCATCGACCAGCGGTGTCACCGTCCCTCACAGAGTGTTACCCATCGCTACCCACTATGTTACGTAACGTAACAAAACACCCGCCGACACTCACCGCCAAATGTTTGTAAGTAACTAGTTTTATTGATATTTTCAGCAGCCGCATACAGAGCTTTAACCACTGCCGGTATGTTTTCAAATAGTCGATTTCCATCTGATTTGGACACTGCGGCTAACCGAACACCACCAACGACTGGAGACATGTTCATGAGTGACAGCAAGAAGCCAGATACAACAAGAAGAAATATCCTCAAGGGGGGCGCGGCACTGGCCGCCGCCGGTTCCATGCCGATGTTCTTTATGAAGGACGCCTGGGCCGCCAAAACATTCCGTAACGATCCCGGCAACTCCAAGACCGTAACCCTCGGCTTTAATGTTCCGCAGACCGGTGCCTACGCCGATGAGGGTGCCGATGAACTGCGCGCCTTCAAACTGGCCGTTAAGCACCTCAACGGCGAGGGCGACGGTGGCATGATGCAGACCATGAAGCCGCTGCACCTCAAGGGCAACGGCATCCTCGGTAAGAAGGTGGTTTACGTTACCGGTGATACCCAGACCAAATCCGATGCGGCACGTGCCTCGGCCAAGCGCATGATAGAGAAGGACGGCGTCATTATGTTCTCCGGCGGCTCCTCCTCCGGCGTGGCCGTCGCGGTTCAGGGTCTGGCCCAGGAGATGGGCGTCATCTTCATGGCCGGCCTCACCCACTCCAACGACACCACCGGCAAGGACAAGCGCCGTTACGGTTTCCGTCACTTCTTCAACGCTTACATGTCCGGTCGAGCCCTGGGGCCGGTGCTGAAGGAAGAGATGGGCACGGATCGTCGCGCCTATCACCTGACCGCCGACTACACCTGGGGCTGGACCCAGCAGGAGTCGATCGTCAAGTCGACCGAGGGCATCGGCTGGACGACCGTCAACACCGTGCTGACCCCGCTGGCCGAGACCGATTTCTCGTCCTACATCGCCCCGGTCCTGAACTCGGGCGCCGACGTGCTGGTGCTGAACCACTACGGCGGCAACATGGTCAACTCGCTGACCAACGCCATCCAGTTCGGCCTGCTCGACAAGGCGGTGAACGGCAAGGACTTCAAGATCGTCGTGCCGCTCTACTCGGAACTGATGGCC
>JBFFJV010000066.1:0-11049 GCA_041555695.1 Thiohalomonadaceae bacterium
ACTCCGGCAAAGAAGACTCCGGCAAAGAAGGCCCCGGCAAAGAAGGCCCCTGCGAAGAAGGCTCCTGCAAAGAAGACTCCGGCAAAGAAGGCCCCTGCGAAGAAGGCTCCTGCAAAGAAAAAGTAGTTTTTAATGTGAGGTTTAAAAACAGGCGCTAATGCGCGGATTATATTGAAAAAAGACCGCTTCTGACATTCAGTCGTTAGCGGTTTTTTTGCCCTCTGTCATCTCTTTTCTACCCCTTTGGGTATTCTCATGTAAGAGAAAAACTGACGTTAATTCAAGACGATAGCGGACGGTTATGGGTGTTGGTAAAGGCTAATATTCTCCTCCACAAGCGGTTTGTAAGGATGGATTGAAAATTCACTTTTCAGACCTATACAAAGGTTTCGGCTGTGCTACTTTTTGTAGTTAATGGTGCAGCATAAACCCGTTTTCGGAGGCTGTTATGGTTAAGAAACGTTCTGGTGTTATCCCTGCTCTTTTGCTCCTGGCTGCAATGTTAGCGGTGTTGGCTGATCCGGTCTCGGCGGCCACTGCGCTGCTGTTCTGATTAGCCGCTTACGATGCGTGGCCAGCGCGGGTGAACCGCCTCCGGCATCTCCGGCAGAATGGTCACCACATAGACCCGCTGCTCACTTCCCTGTTGTGCCAGCAACCCCTGTACCCACTGGCCCGACGTTAACGTAAACCAGTGGCTCTTCCCTTCGATATCCTTTTCCATAAACCCCTGTAGTTGTAAGCGTACCGGTCTGGGTTGCCAGCGATTCCATACCCCTGCGTGAATCGATTCCAGTCGTGCCCAGCCCCCCAGTGGCAGCTGCCCTGGTTCGCCACGCCGTCGCCCCCACCGGACCATGGTTAAACGGTTGTGGCGTGTCACAACGGGTAGCTGTGCGTAAGGGTTGGGAAAGTAGCAGCGTATCTCTTTTTCCCCTTCAAGATAGCTGGCGCCTCCGCACATGGTTAGACGGTACGGCGGTGGCCGCCCGGCTTCCAGGCCGGGGCGATCACATCGGGGCTATCGCCTCGGTTAATCAGGCGAGCAGGGGCCAGAGTGAGGTCGCCAAAGCGTTGATTGATGGCATCCATCGCGCGGTTGCCCTCCTCATGCGCGAGTGCATGTGGTTCGGCAAAGAGATCACCCTGTAGTTGCGCGGTGCGTGGGTCGAGGGCGGTAACCTGCACCTGATAGACCGCCTCGCCCCCCCACTGTTGCGCTATTACCTGGCGGCAGAGGGCGAAGATGGCGCGTCCGTCGTTGCCGGGTTGTACTAGCCGCAGCTTCTCCCCTATCCACCCCTGTTCGGTCTTTAGCGCGATGAGCAGGCGTTGCGTCTCCATATTGTGGCGTCGTAGCCGTGCCCCCACCTTTTCGCTCATGTGCTGCAGGAAGGTAAGCAGTACCTCGCGGTCGGTGGTGGCCGGAGGCAGGACCTTGCCGTGGCCGATCGACTTGGGTGGGGCAACCTCCGGGTGGAGAGCGTCGGGGTCGAGTCCCTGGCACATCAACCAGATGCGGCGTCCCAGATTGCCAAAGCGTGCTGCCAGCACACTGATCGGCAGGCGTTCCATCTGGCCGCAGGTATGTACACCGTGCTCGGCGAGAAAGCCCCCGATGCCTTTGGCTATGCCGCTCAGCTCGGTGGTGGGAACATCGGCCAGGCGACGCCGTGCCTCCCAGGGCGGGATCACGGTGAGGCCGTTGGGTTTGTGCAGCTTGGCGGCGAACTTGGCGGTGGTTTTATCGCCGCTGACCCCGGCTGAGCAGTGTAATCCGGAGACCTCAAATACCCGCTGTTTGGCTAGCCGGGCGATGCGTGCCGGGGTGCCGTGCAGTCGCTGACAGCGGGTGACGTCGAGAAAGGCCTCGTCTACCGAAAAGACCTCCATGTCGGGGCATATATCGTGTAGTCCGCTCATAATTTCAGTGGAGAGGGCTGCATATACCCTGGGCCGGGTAGGGCGTTGTACCAGTTGCGGGCAGAGCTGGCGTGCCTCTTTGAGTCGCATCCCGGTCTTAACGCCGAAGGCGCGAGCCTCGTAGGAGCTGGTGATGATGGTGCTGCCCTGCATACCGTTGGTTACGGCGATGGGGCGCCCTCGCAGTTCGGGGAAATCACGCTGCTCAATACTGGCGAAAAAGGCGTTCATGTCGACCAGCACGATGGCACGCGGCCAGTAGATGGGGCAGCTGAGGGGAGGGAGCATTTCCATTACAGCGCCTAACGGTAGCGTCGCATCTGGCCGACCAGACGCCCCTGAATCGTCACCCGCGTAGCGGCATAGTGCATCGGTGACATGGTGCTATTGGCCGGTTTCAGGGTAATACTGCCGTCGTGTTCGTGCTGCAAGCGCTTCAGGGTGGCCTCTTCGCAGTCAATGAGAGCGACGATGATATCGCCATCGTTGGCCCGCTCGCAGCGCTCCACCACGACCATGTCACCATCCAGGATCCCTGCCTCGATCATCGAATCGCCGCGCACCTGCAGCACGAAGCGGTTGTCACCGAGAAAGAAGTCAGCCAGGTTGATTTCATCCTGGCCGGCAATCGCCTCGATGGGCTGTCCGGCGGCGATGCGACCGAGCAGTGGCAGGGTGTTCTGCGCCTCGGTGTCGCACAGCTGAATCCCGCGGTGACGTCCGGGCTGTAGCGCGATTAGCCCCTCATCCTCCAGCGCCTGTACATAGCGGTGTATCACGCCCTTGGAATGGATCCCCAGGCCGGCGGCGATCTCCTGTAGCAGGGGGGCTCGTCCATGGCGGGCGATGTAGTCGCGGATAAAGCGGTAGGTATCTTGCTGTCGTTCAGATAGCATCAAAGGTTCTCCAAAAGTTCTCCTTCAGGGTAGAGAACTTATTGAGAACTTTCAATCTTTTCGATAAGGGAGGCGGAGAATGTTGGGGCTGGGTATATAATTCGACTAAATTGCTTGGAATTGAGCAACTGCATTCACATTACATACCCAATCCACGGAAATAGATAACTGTCCCATGTCCCGCAATAGCCAAGCCAGTTCGGATATCCCCCCGCTACTACTGCGCCTGTTACGTTACCCCCTGATTCTGGGGGGCGTTTTCAGCAGCCTGCTGTTTATGGCCGTGGTGCAGGTGAGCGTAAATGAGCATGAACGTGACTTTTCGGTAGCGGCAGAGGGCGCGGGGATCGATTTTCGCGAGCATTTGATGGAAGGGGAAATGGTGATTAACAGCGTGGCGTTGTTCTTCAACGCCTCCAGCCATGTTACCGGGGAGGAGTTCAGCCTCTTTATCGGCTCTCAGTTCAGTACCCATATTGATATCAAGTCGGTACGTTTTCTTGCCCATAGCGGCGGAGAGTCAGGTTATGCAGAGGCGGCGGCACTGCTGCCGCTGGCTGTTGATTCGAAGTACCCCCTGCACAACCTCTATCGTGTCTCCCATCCTGACAACCGTTTTTCCGAGCTGGGCTGGGAGGCGTGGAATGCGCCGCGCGATGTACAGGCTATCGCCGAGGTGATAGCGCAGGGTGAGGTGACGATGGGGGGGATGGTCAGCCTGGATGATGGTTCTATCGCCTTTAGTCAGTATAAGGCGGTCTATGCCCCTGGTGAGAAAGGGGCACACAGTGAATTGCTGGGTGTTATTGCGGTACTGCTCCGCCCTGCCGATGTGATGATACATATTGCGGAGGACTATCGGGTCAATGGCATGCTACGTATTGGTGAGCGGATCGCCGGTGCCTCTGCGTGCTGCCGTGATGAGAGCGGGCTGTTCCTGCCCGCCTTTTTCCAGGAAGAGATTTTTGAGCTCAGGGGCACGAGGTTTCAGTTAACCTTCCGCAAGGGGTTGGGCTGGGACGATGTGCACATGAAGATGGCGGTATTGGCCTTTGTGATCGGTGCCCTGCTGAGCGTGGTGATGTACCGTTTGCGTATGGCCAATGTGGCACGCACCCAGCTGCTGATGGAACGAAACCGTACGATTAAACGTCAGGTGGAGGAGCAGACGCGTGCCCTGCGCCAGGCCAATATCGAGCTGGCTCAGCAGAAGGCGGCACTGGATGAACATGCCATTGTCAGTATTGCCGATACCACCGGCAATATTACTTACGTGAACGAAAAGTTCTGTGAGGTCAGCGGTTATCACAGTGATGAGCTGGTAGGACGGAACCACCGCATCGTCAAGTCCGAGCGTCATCCCCCCGAGTTTTACGATGAGATGTGGAACACCATTACCCAGGGCAATGTGTGGCAGGGCGAGGTGTGCAACCGCAGCAAAGGGGGCGATGAGTACTGGGTGCGCTCCACTATCGTGCCCTTCCTCGATGAGCGCGGCCTGCCCTATCAGTACGTCTCTATTCGTACCGATATTACAGCGATGAAGGCGGCCAAGTTGGCAATTACCGCCCATGAGAGCGAACTGAACAGCATCCTCAATAATGTGCCTGCCCTCATCTGGTACAAGGATCGCGACAGCCGCATCGTGCGAGCTAATCAGTCTGCCGCTGCCCTGGCCGGTCTGAGCCCGGAGGCGATGGCCGGGCGTCCCCACACCGATTTCTTCCCGCCCGAAGCGGTGGAGCGCTACCGCGCCGACGACCTGCAGGTGCTGCAGAGCGGCGAGCCGTTGCTGGACCTGCGAGAGACTATCCGTGATGAGGATACGGTACGGCACTTCCGTGTGGACCGTGTTCCCTATCGTGACGCAGCGGGTGAGGTTATTGGCCTCATTGTGGTGGCCCATGATGTGACACAGCAGGAGGAGGCAGAGCGGGCCCTGCTGGTCAATGAAGAGCGTCTGCGCCGCAGTCAGACCTTTGCCAATATCGGCACCTGGGACTGGGATATCCGAAGTGGTGACCTGTTCTGGTCGGAGCGTATCGCGCCGCTGTTCGGCTATGAGGTGGGCGCGCTGGAGACCACCTACGAGAACTTCCTCAACGCGGTGCATCCCGATGATCGCGAGCTGGTCACGGCCGCGGTAGGGGCCTGTGTCGAGTCGGGGGCCGAGTACAATATCGAACACCGGGTGGTGTGGCCGGACGGCACTGTGCGCTGGCTCTCCGAGAAGGGGGATGTGGTGCGCGACGAGGCGGGTGATCCGTTGCACATGCTCGGCGTGGTCTCTGATATCCACGACCGCAAGATGGCCGAACAGGCGCTGATGGATAGTGAGGCGGAGCTCTCTCTTAGCGAGGAGAAGTTCCGTAATCTTTATGAGATGTCACCGGTGGGTATCGCCCTTAACGGGATGGATGGTAGCTTCATTGAGGCCAATCAGGCCTTCCTCGATATCGTAGGTTACAGCAGCGAGGAATGCCGCGCGCTGACCTACTGGGAACTAACCCCTGAGGAGTACGCACCACAGGAGGCCGAGCAGCTGGAGAGTCTCAGTACCTGTGGCCGATACGGTCCCTACGAAAAGGAGTATCTGCACAAAGACGGGCGCCGGATCGATGTGCTGCTCAATGGCACTATCATCCACGACCGCGAGGGTAACGGTCGCATCTGGTCAATCGTGCAGGACATCACAGAACGCAAGCAGGCAGAGGGGGCACTCAACCGCTTCAAGAGCACCCTGGATGTGACCAAGGACTGCGTCTTTATGTTCGAGCCGGGCAGCCTCAAGTTCTTCTACGTTAACCAGGGGGCGATGGAGCAGATCGGCTACAGTGAGGCGGAGTTGATGAATATGACGCCGGCGGATATCAAGCCGGAATATGATGAGTCGCAGTTTCACCAGTTGCTGCAGCCGTTAATCAGGGGTGAGCAGGAGTCGATGACCATTGAGACGCTGCACCGCCACAAGGATGGGCACGACATTCCGGTCGAAATCTCTTTGCAGTATATCGAGCCGCAGAACGAGTCGGCGCGCTTTGTTGCCATCGTGCGCAATATTACCGAGCGCAAGGCGATGCAGCAGAAGCTGGTAGAGGCGAAAGAGACCGCGGAGCTGGCCAACCGGGCGAAGTCGGAGTTTCTCTCCAGCATGAGCCATGAGTTGCGCACCCCGCTCAATGCGATTATCGGCTTTACCCAATTGATCGAGGGTGATGAGAACCTGAGTAGTGAACAGCGCGAGAGCCTGCACGATATCTCCAATGCCGGTACCCACCTGCTGGAGCTGATTAACGAGGTACTGGATCTGGCGAAGATTGAAGCGGGCAAGATGGAACTGTCGATAGGCGCAGTGGCCGTGGCCGATGTAATGGCGGCCGGCAGAAATCTTATAACGCCGATGGCAGAGGTGCGTGATATTTCGCTGGTATTTTCTCCTGCCTGCCTCGAAGGCAGCTTTGTTCGTGCCGACTTTACTCGCACCAAACAGGTGTTGCTCAACCTGCTCTCCAATGCCGTGAAATACAACCGCGAGGGGGGCAGTATTGAAGTCGCATGCCACGAGGTGGAAAACGGACGCCTGCGTATTAGCGTTAGTGACAGTGGTGAGGGAATTGCCGAGATTAAGCGCAAGGGGTTGTTTGAGGCCTTCAATCGACTCGATGCTGAGGGCGGCAATATCGAGGGCACCGGTATCGGTCTGGTGATCACCCGCCAGCTGGTCGAGCTGATGGGGGGCGAGATCGGTGTGGAGAGCGTGGTTGGTGAGGGCTCCACCTTCTGGTTCGAGCTGCCGTGTAGCGAACCGGGTAAAGTACAGGCCACACCGGCCAGCCTTGCTGCAACGCCGGAGGGAGAGAGTTTCGGCGCCGGGCGGAGTGTGCTCTATATCGAAGATAATCCGGTCAATCTCAAATTGGTAAGCAAGCTTATCGACAAGCGCACCGCGATTAATCTGCTGAGTGCCGAGGAGCCGGTGGCGGGCATAGAGCTGGCGGTAGAACATCGGCCGGATCTGATCCTGCTCGATATCAACCTGCCGGAGATGAGCGGTTTTGAGGTATTACGCCACCTGCGTGATATGGCGGAGACGCGTGATATTCCGGTGATTGCATTGAGTGCCAATGCGATGGCTGATGACCTGCGCAAGGGCGAGGAGGCCGGTTTCAACGGTTATCTCACCAAACCGATTAACGTAAAAGAGTTCATCGCAGTATTGCAGAAGATGCTGAGCTGACGGGGTGCAGATGTAGGACAAACACCGATTGATGCACCGTTGTGCATTCGCTATAAATAGTCATTAGAAGAGAATACGTTCACGCAACGAAGAGAGGTTTATTATGGATATTTCAGCCGGTATCTCCACCTCGGCCATTGCCGCCACCGCCAAGAGTAATGGCGATGCGGTTACCGTGAGTGTGATGAACAAGGCGCTCGATACTCAGGCCGCCGCCGCGGCGCAGCTGATCGAGTCCGTAGCCCAGACCTCAGAGGCCCTGCCCGATAACCTGGGCAATAACATCAACGTCACCGCCTAAGTCCGGTCCTTGTGGCTGTGGCGGGTACACCGTTCCAGCCACAGATCCACCTTGCCCCAAAACCATTCCGGCAGGCGTCGGTACCATGGGCGTTCCCGCCAGAAATCGTGACTAATCTCATGGCTCTGCACGAAGTCGTGGCTGAATAGTTCACGCGCCCGTTCGATAATATCCCCTCCCTGCAACTCCTGATTGGCCTCCAGATTCCAGCGTAAATTCCAGCGGTCGATATTGCTGGAACCGATGGAGAGCCAGTCATCGCACAGCAGTATCTTGGCGTGCAGAAAGCGCGGCTGGTATTCAAAGATACGCACCCCATTCTGTAACAACCGCCCGTAAAACCGTCTCCCGGCATGACGCACCGCGGGGTGGTCCGTGCAGGGACCGGGTAGCAGCAGCCGCACATCGACTCCGCGGTGCGCCGCCTGGCGCAGCAGACGGCGGATCTTCCAGGAGGGGATAAAGTAGGCGGTGGCGATCCAGACCCGCTGCTCGGCGCCGCGAACGCGGTTGATCAGGGAGCGCTTGATCTCCATACGGCTGGGGGCGTTAAGGCTAACCCGTCCAGGTGAGCCCCCGGCAGGCAACGGAGGGCACTCGACAAAGGAGAGCGGCGGGGTGCCCCACAGATTCCAGCTATGGCTGAACAGACGTTGCCAGTCGTTTACCACCGGGCCGTTGACCGCCAGCATCACCTCGTGCCAGCCGCGTGCCGGCTGCGCCTGTGTGTCGAACTCGTCGGTGATTCCGGCACCTCCGGTAAACACCTGGCGTCCGTCTATCACCAGTAATTTGCGGTGGTCACGGAACAGATTACGGCGTAACGAGCCGTAGTGCATCGGGTTGTAGAAGGCGAGGTGGATGCCGTCGCGGTACAGGCGCGCACGGTCATTCTGCTGCAGGCCGCGAGCCCCGAAGTCATCAAGCAGCAGATAGAGTTGCACGCCACGCCCTGCAGCAGCAACAAAGGCGTCGATAAAACGACTGGCTACACTACCTGACTCAAACAGGTAGATGTCGAGAAGGATGTGGTGGCGAGCCCCGGAGATCGCCCGCAACATTGCCGGAAAAAATTGCTCACCGTCGATTAGCAGCTGATAACGGTTGCCTTCGCGCCAGGGGTAACGTCCATCCTCCGTCAACGCTAGCGTCATGGCCCGTGTCCTGTCAGCGTCCTGATGAGGGCTGGATGGTGAGCTGTCCGTCGTGTACTGTCAGGCTCAGCTCCCCCTGTAGCAAAGAGAGCAGGCTGTTACCGGCAACGGTAGCGCGCCAGCCGTGGAGCAGCGGGATATCGCGTTCGCCCATGATCAGTTTTTCCAGCTCACGTCGGCCTGCTACGGCTGCGGGGCTGATGGCCTGTTCACGACAGCGCTCACGCAGCAGAGCCATCATTACATCAACCAGTGAATCCTGTTCGGCGGGCAGGCGCGGCCCTTTTTTTACCCTGGGCCACTGCTCCTGCGGTACCTCACGTCCTCTAGCGATAGCCTCCAGCAACGCCTTGCCGTGGCGTTTAATGGTGCCCTCTTCAAGGCCGCGAATACGCTGCATGCCAGCGCTGTTCTGTGGCGTGTGACGGGCTAGATCCAGCAGGATCTCATCCTTCAAGATCCAGCGACGTGGGCGATCACTCTGCTGTGCCTGCACTTCACGCCACGCTGCCAATTGTTGCAGTACCGCCAGTTGCACCCCGCGCAGGCGGTTAGCCCCCTTGAGGCGTTGCCACGCCAGTTCCGGCGGGTTGCGGTAACGGGCCGGGTCGCTCATATCGGCAAAGTCATCGGCCAGCCACTCTGCACGGTCCAGTTCATGCAAGCGTGAAAGCTGGCTTAAATAGACATCGCGCAGGTAGCGCACGTCATCGGCGGCGTATTTTAATTGCGCCTCATCCAGTGGGCGCTGGCACCAGTCGGCGCGCGCGTGGCCCTTCTCCAGCTCCAGCCCCAGAACCTCTTTGACCAGCGCACCGTAGCCGATCTGTTCTCCCTGCCCAAGCAGCGTGGCGGCGATCTGGGTATCGAAGATCGGTCCCGGTACCGCATCGCGCATCTCAAAGAAGATCTCCAGATCCTGATGAGCGGCATGTAGCACCTTGGTAAAGGCCGGGTCGTAGAACAGGTCCAGCAGCGGATCGAGCGAGGGTAGTGCCAGCGGGTCGATACAGGCGACCACATCCGGGTTGGCTACCTGTAGCAGGCAGAGGCGCGGACGGTAGGTCTTTTCGCGCAGAAATTCGGTATCGAGGGTAAGCCAGTCGTGATCACGCAGTTGCGTGCACAGGCTCTCCAGTGCCTCGGGAGTATCGATGTAGAGTGCGGTTTCGTTCATGGGCTCAGTTTTCTTGATAATGCTCCCAGTATAACGTTTATCCTGTTGTTTAATTGTCGTTTTTGCCGGGCAGGCGGTATCATGCCCGCAGAATTCTCATTCACCACCGCGGGGTAAGCAGCAGACCATGGACGCCTTGATTCGGGCCTTTTGGCGCATCCTGCTGCTGCGTGCCGGCCCCCAGAGTATTCCGCACTCAGCGGCGTTGATGTGGCTGGTGCTGCTGTTGCACTTCGTTACAAGCTTTTGGCTGTTGTTTAAGGTCTACAGTACGCCCCCCGGTTTCTCGGTGTACAGCGCACTGGTAAACACCAGCGTAATGATGGTGGTGGTATATGGCCTGTTGCTGTTCTACAGGCAGCAGGCACGTTATCCGCAGACGATTACCGCGCTGGCAGGTTGTGAGGTGTTGCTTGGGCTGGCACAGCTGCTGATTGCAGTTTTCTTCTATCTGAGTGGCGGCGGGATGGCGTGGTATGTGCCGATGGGGCTCTTTTCCTGGCTGCAGATCGCCTGGAACGTAGCGGTGGCGTCATACATATTTCGTCACTCCCTCGCGGTTTCGATGGGGCTTGGCGTTCTCTACGGAATCACCTATTTCATCATTAGCATCGCCGTGAGTAATTTGGTAAGCACGGCGGGAGTGACACAATGAAGATTCACATTCTGGGTATTTGCGGCACCTTTATGGGCGGCATGGCACTACTGGCCCGTGCCCAGGGGCACCAGGTGAGCGGGCAGGATGCCGGAGTCTACCCGCCGATGAGCACCCAGCTGGCGGAGCAGGGGATTGAACTGCACGAGGGCTACGAGCCCGAGGCGATCCCCGGGGATGCCGACATGGTGGTGATCGGCAACGCGATGTCGCGCGGCAACCCGGCGGTGGAGTATGTGCTCAACCGTGGCCTGCCCTATACCTCAGGTGCACAGTGGCTCAGTGACAATTTCCTGCGCGACAAGTGGGTGCTTGCGGTGGCCGGTACCCACGGCAAGACCACCACCGCCTCGATGCTCGCCTGGATTTTAGAATACGCGGGCATGAAGCCCGGTTTTCTCATCGGTGGTATCCCGCACAACTTCGGCCTTTCCGCCCGCGCCGGTGAGACCCCCTTCTTTGTGGTCGAGGCGGATGAGTACGACACCGCCTTTTTCGACAAACGCTCCAAGTTTGTCCACTACCGCCCGCGCACACTCATCTTGAATAACCTGGAGTTCGATCACGCCGATATCTTCGACGACCTTGCGGCGATTCAAAAACAGTTCCACCACCTGGTGCGTACCGTGCCGGGGCAGGGGTTGATCCTCTCGCCCGAAAACGATGCCAACCTCGATGCGGTGCTGGAGCAGGGGTGCTGGACCCC
>JBFFJV010000067.1:0-11007 GCA_041555695.1 Thiohalomonadaceae bacterium
ACACTCCCTCATCGTCATCATGGCCGCCTCGGTCATTGGGATAGTGGTTCTTACCGTCTGGCTGCTCTATGAGGTTAGCCTGGAGCAGCAACGCCAGCGTCTGGTGGAGATCACCCAAAGCAGTGCACGCATGATCGAGGCGATCGCAGAGCACGAGGCTGGCGATGCCCAACAGGAGCATGATGACAGTACTCTGGAGCAGGTGGCACGGGCTCACAGTACCTTTCAGGGCTTCGGCAAGAGCGGCGAATTCATGCTAGCGCAGCAAAGAGGCAGTAACATCGATTTTCTGCTCAGGCATCGCCATAGCAGGCTGGACAGGCCGCAGGCCGTTTCTCTTGACTCCCCCCACGGCGAACCGATGCGTCGCGCCCTGCAGAACAAATCCGGCACCCTCATCGGATTAGACTATCGTGGCGAATTGGTGTTAGCTGCCCACGAACCTATTGATTACCTGGGCTGGGGCATCGTTGCCAAGATTGATATGGCGGAAATTAGAGCCCCGTTCATCAAGGCTGCCATGCTGTCGGCCGTGGCTGCCGTGGTCATCATCCTGCTGGGAAGCTGGCTAATCCTGCGCCTTACCTCAGCTGTCACCCGGCAACTACAAGAGGCCAAGACGCGTCAGGAAAACCTGTTCGAACTCTCCCCCATCGGCCTGGCACTGTGCGATATGAATGGAGAGATGATCGACATCAACCCGGCCTATGCCGAGATCATCGGCCGCACTACCGAAGAGGCCCTGACACTCAGTTACTGGGACATCACGCCGGCAAAATATAAGGCACAGGAAGATGAACAGCTGCAGCAGCTGCTCAAAACCGGCCACTACGGCCCCTACGAAAAAGAGTACATCCACAAGAATGGTTATCTGGTACCGGTGCGTCTGTCCGGCAAGATTGTCGAGCATAACGACAGACAATATATCTGGTCCAGTGTTGAGGATGTCAGCGACAAGGTCTGCGCAGAAAAACGTCTGCACCAGGCCGCCGCTATCTTTGAAAGCACCGATGATGGCATCATCATCACCGACGAAAACAACCGCATTATTATGGTTAACAGTGCCTTTAGCGAGATCACCGGCTACTCAGAGGAAGAGACACTGGGGCAGAACCCGCGTCTACTGCGCTCTGGCAGACACAACGACACATTTTATGAAAGCCTTTGGCAGCACCTGGAGCGCGATGACAACTGGCGCGGTGAGATGTGGAACCAGCGTAAGGATGGCAGCATCTTCCCGGTATGGCAGCAAATTCGTCGACTCAAGGACAGCGCCGGCAGGGTCTCTAACTACATCTCTATCTTCAGCGACATCAGCGAGTTCAAGGCGGTAGAACAACAACTGGCCCACCTCGCCCACCACGATGAGCTGACCGACCTGCCCAACCGCCTCTACTTTAAGGCTCAGGTAGAAAAAAGCCTGCAGTCGGCCAGGCGTAACCAGCACATGATGGCCCTGCTCTACCTCGACCTGGACAGCTTCAAACAGATCAATGACAGCTTTGGGCATGACGTCGGTGATCAAATACTGAAGGAAGTCGCACAACGCCTTAAAAACTGCCTGCGTGAAGAAGATACCGTGGCACGCATGGGGGGCGATGAATTCATCATCATCCTCAACCAGATCACAAACCATGACGATGCCTCCCTGGTAGCCGACAACATCGTCAAGGCCGTCACCCGTCCGATACAACTGCCACAGCACACCCTCAGTCCCACTACCAGCATCGGCATTAGCATTTATCCTAATGATGCCGAATCGGTCATTGGTCTGCAAAAGGCGGCCGACCACGCCATGTACCTGGCCAAAGAACGGGGTAAAAACACCTATAAATTCTTTGCACAGCAGATGTAGCAGCTCCCCATTCCTTGGCGTATACTCGATTGGGGCGGTTAATGATGGCGGTTATTGAGATCTACATCAAGGCATCCCAACCGAGATGTCGCAGGCATAACGGTCACATATTTTTAGTTGGTTAAAAAAGGTACAAGATCATGGCAACAGGAACAGTTAAATGGTTTAACGACTCCAAAGGTTTCGGCTTCATCACTCAAGATGACGGCGGCGCCGATGTATTCGCTCACTTCAGTGCGATTCAAGGTGGTGGCTTCAAGTCTCTCGCCGAGGGTCAAAAAGTAACCTACGAAGTCGAGCAGGGACCTAAGGGGCTACAAGCCGCTAACATCGTCCCCCAGTAATCGCCCATCGTGATCCCAAAGAGCCCCGCCCCGTGCGGGGCTCTTTGTTTCTACCTTATAAAATCCAGGAGCTCAGAGCATGGCCAGGGGACTCGACAAACATCGCCAGCGTTTAGATACTCTTAACACCTTCGGTAAGGATCTGGCTCGCCGTGCCAAAAGTCAGTGCGAGATGTGCGGTGCCAGTGGCACTAAACTACAGACTCACGAAGTACCTCCGGTACCTGCAGAACCCGCATTCGACCACTGCATCCTGCTGTGCCAGACCTGTAAGGAACAACTGGACAATCCCAGGCGCATGCAGCCTGATCACTGGCGCTGTCTCAATACCGCGGTATGGAGCGAGGTGCCGGCAGTACAGGTCATGGCCGTCGCCACCCTCAGGGGCCTGAGCGATCAGCCCTGGGCTACCGAGTTACAGGAGCAGCTCTACCTCAGCCCCGAGGTGGAAGAGTGGCTCAATCATATTGACTAAACCCAACATATAGAACTCAGCATGATGAAATTTCGTATCTTTCCCGTCACCCACTATCAGCAAAACTGCTCGCTCATCTGGTGCGCCACCACCAAACAGGCAGCGCTTATCGACCCCGGAGGTGAAACGGAGCGGCTACTACAGGCCGTAGATGAGGCGGGACTCAAACTGGAGATGGTACTACTGACCCACGGCCACATTGACCATGTAGCTGGCGCCACCCAGATCGCCAGGCAGCGCCAGGTACCGATCATCGGCCCTCATCAGGCTGACGCCTTCTGGCTGGAAATTTTACCGCAGCATGCCGAGCAGCTCGGCTTTCCTCCCACCGCGGCCTTTACCCCGACACGCTGGCTCAATGACGGCGAACACATTGAGCTGGGCGGTATCACGCTGCAGGTACTGCACACCCCCGGTCACACCCCGGGCCATGTGGTCTTCTACAGTAATGACGGCCACACCGTCTTCGTGGGCGATGTGCTATTTCAGGGCTCCATCGGCCGCACCGACTTTCCACAGGGCGACTATGCGACCCTGATTAACAGTATCACCCAACGCCTGCTGCCGCTGGGTGACAAGGTCACCGTGGTGCCGGGCCACGGCCCCAACACCACACTGGGTGAGGAGCGCCTTCACAACCCTTTTCTTCAAGGGTGAAAAGCCAGGAGTGTGAGCCACGCCACGGCCCGCGAGAGGAGAAAAACATAAGCTTTGCTGCAGATAAGGAGAGTAACGATGGCTGTACTGATTCAATATAAAAACGGCGTGGCAGGAATCAAGGTCCCGGTCGAGCAGAGGGCTCTACGTATTGGCCGCAATGAGGATAACGATATCTGTATTGAGGACGAACTGGTAAGCCGTGAGCACGCCCTCATCGAGCGGGTAAAGAGCGAACAGAACGAGGACACCAGCAACTACGTGGTACGCGATTTAAATAGCACCAATGGCACCTTCGTTAACCACGAACCGATCAGCGCCCACCTGCTGGTGGAAGGTGACATGTTACGTATCGGCCAGGCCTTCTTTAAATATTCCGAAAGCGAACACCCCGAGCTCCAGGAGACCCGCATCATCAAGAAGACCATCATTCCCGGCCTCTTCTACACCACCGATAAAGAGAAGAAATAATAGAATCTATCGACTCCATCTTTTTCCTTATATCTCTATAGCAAATACCCATTAGACAAAATCCCAGCCGACGCTACTCTAGCGCTCAGGATTAATAACGATAGCTCCACCGCTTTTAACCATTCACTAGATTAAGGAGACCCTCATGAGGCTGATTCTGTTAGGCGCACCCGGCGCTGGTAAAGGTACCGTAGCGAAAATGCTCACCGCACTGGACGGTTCGGTTCAGATCTCCACCGGCGACATCCTGCGTGGTGCCGTTAAAGAAGGCATCGAGCTGGGTAAAAAGGCCAAGGGCTTCATGGACGCAGGTGATCTGGTTCCCGACGAGCTGATCCTCGACATCATGGGCGAGCGTCTGCTGGAGGACGACTGCAAGGCAGGTTTCCTGCTCGACGGCTTCCCCCGCACCATTCCCCAGGCCGAGGCGCTCAAGGGTATGCTGAGCAAGCTCAATATCGAGCTCGACGCTGCGGTTAACCTCGACGTACCACGTGAGGTGATCCTGGACCGCCTGACCACCCGTCGCACCTGCTCCAACTCTGCCTGTCAGGAGATCTACAACGTCAAGTCCAAGCCAACCAAGGTCGAGGGCGTCTGCGACAAGTGCGGCAGCCCGACCATTCAGCGTGACGATGAGACCACTGAGGCGATCTCCAAGCGCCTCGACACCTTCAACGAGCAGACCGCTCCGCTGGTCGGCTACTACGAAGGTGAAGGCCTGTTGCTTAACGTCAACGCCACCTCCAGCGACACCGTGGTAGACGCGATTAAGGAAAAAGTGGGCATCTAAGCCCCGACCACTATCGCAAAAAAGGCCGACGCGATATGCCGTCGGCCTTTTTGTTTTAATACAAAAAAAACAGCCACATTAGTTCACTTTACTCTTAGCTACCTACTCATCGTTTCCTTTCCAATCCCCTGAAACAAAGTGGTTCTTCCCCCCCCCTTTTTTTTACTTAATACTTTTCACAGTAGTGTCAGGCATTCCAGCAGGACTTATGTTCTGAGGTAAGTAAGCCGTCATGGAGACAGCCGAACGACTGCGTGCAAGCCGTCAATCACCTCCCCAGCAGCCCCCCCTCTTTCGCCAGGCAACTCAGCCTGTCGGCTACACACCCGGCACGGCAGGAGGCGGCCTTGATGTCAGAATCATAGTGGCGGAGCCCACACCATTGGCTGCACACATCCGACTGCAGGTCGCAACTGGCCCACAGGGGCAGTGTTGCCCCGGCAATGGCCCCGATAACGACTACCAGTGTTATTAATTTTTTCATGCGGTGATTCCCCCGGTTTTCATACTGCATTGAATGACAAAATAATAACAGCTAGCACCTGCCCCGACCCTGCACAATTAGCACTATTTTCCTGTGGTGTTCCTCAATTAATAGGGGTATAGTCGATTTTGCTACAGTCTGTGGTGTGGCGTTTTAGCAGCAACCTCTGTGTTACCTCTGAAACACCTGCTCCGTCACGAATGTATGCATTTCTCGTTTTTATTGTATTTAAAGAAGGTTTAGCACTATGGCTACAGGTACCGTGAAGTGGTTTAACGACTCAAAAGGTTTTGGTTTTCTCTCTCAGAGCGACGGTGGCGACGATGTATTCGTTCACTTTAGCGCTGTTCAGGGCACAGGATTCAAATCCCTGGCAGAGGGACAAGCAGTAAGCTTCGATGTAGAGCAGGGCCCCAAGGGTCTGCAAGCTACCAACGTCGTACCCCAGTAAACCCCACGGTTTACCAAAAAGGAACCCCGCTTCGGCGGGGTTCTTTCGTTTTGACTGCTGTTAGATTTATTCGCCGTGCCAGTAACTGTAGAGCCCAAGCACTGCGCCGGGTAGCAACTCTACCCACGACTCATACTCCTCATCGTCCATCTCCGGCTCTTCGTCGCTGTTAAGCAGCGCCAGCTGTGCCATCGGTGCAAGCAGGTTCTCTTCGTCCTTGGGCAGTTTGTCCCATTCGCTCTGGCAGGTCTCGACACCGAGCATGAAGCCGAAGCACCACCCCTCAAAGGCAACCACGTCCACCCCATTTTCCTCAACCTCAACCGCCAGCGGTTCATAGTCGAGCCCGGCCTTGAGAACCGTATCGATATCGCGATAAAGGCGCTGCAGCATTCCCAGCAGGCGTTGCCGTTGAGCATCGTCAGTGAACTGTGGCTCACCCCATACTAGGGGAAGCCATTCCTCCTCGGCCATGGATTGTGGGCCAACCTGCAGCGCCGTGAAAAAACCATGCACCTCGTCTACTGAGAGCACCTCATCATCGCAGGCATCAGAAAGGAGAAAGGCATCCAGCTCGGCCAGCTCTTCATCATTAAGGGTGGGGGTATCGGGTGACATGGCACAACTCCACTAAAGGGAAAGGGGGAAACGGCGAGCATAACGGATAGCGGCCCGCGACCCAAGTGCCATGAATCGCTAAGGCAGGCAGATCAGGGGCACACCGCATCCATCAGCAGTGCCACAAGGTCTCGTCTCGACAACCCCCGCACCGTCACCCGGCACGTGCTTTAGCTAAAAGGGAGGCGGTGAGGCAAACGATAGTGCCTCTGCCGAGACGGGGTGACAGAACTCCAGGCGAGTAGCATGCAACAGCAGTCTATCCGCCATTGCCAGCGCATCACCTTCGGCATAGAGCGGGTCCCCGAGGATCGGATGGCCCATCGACAACATGTGTACCCGCAACTGATGTGAGCGTCCGGTGACCGGGCTGAGCCGTAAACGGCTCCGTTCAGGCCCTCTCTCCAGTAGCTCCCAGCGTGTAAGTGAGGGCTTACCTTTCTCCATATCGACCATCTGTCGCGGCCGATTAGGCCAGTCGCAAATCAGCGGCAGATCGACCTCACCCTGCCCGGCCTCGACACCACCATACACCACCGCGATGTACTGCTTCGCCACCTCTCGCTCCTGAAACTGAATGCTCAGATTGCGGTGTGCCGCCTTGTTCCGCGCCAGGACCATCAGCCCTGAGGTCTCCCAGTCCAGCCGATGCACCACCAGCACCTCGCCGTGTTCGGCGGCCAGACGGCTTACCAGACAGTCCTGCTTCTCCGGCCCGCGACCGGGCACACTGAGCAGCAGCGTCGGTTTGTCGACGACGAGGATATCCTCGTCGAGATAGTGCAGAGGGATGGACATGGCTGTGGCATAAAACCGGTAATGATCGAGCAGCCCATTCTACCCCATCGCCATCACCGCGTACCTGCAACTGTGAAGAGGCTCACACCTGCCCCGCACTGCAACTGCTTTAGTAATAAACAAGCAACAATAAAAAAGGTCTACGGTGATGCTCCCTGCCTGCAACAAAATGTAACCCGATACCCTCAAGGTTGCATCGGTAAAACATGATAGTATCAGTCGGGTAATCACCCTCACCACAGCGGTATCCGATGAAAGACCAGCGCTTCTACACCTTCCTGCATAAGCAGATCCCGATCATGATCGGGCTCTCGCTATTTCCAGGGCTGGGGTACATCTTTCTCGGCTGGTTACACAGCATCCATACCCCGGCATTGATCTGGTACGCCTTAGTGGTCGCAACATCACTATGGGGCTGGCACCTGTATCGGGGCTATCGCTATGAGCAGATGAACCACAGGCAGCTGGCCCGCTGGTATCAGCAACTCACCCTCTTCTTCTACCTGTTTTTTCTACTCTGGACCATCATCTTCCTGATCTATGCCTGGGAGGAGGAGTACAAGCTTCACTACGTTGCCATCTTCACCCAGATTGGCGCCTCGGTGGTGGCCTCGGCACTACTCAGCTGCGATCGTCGACTCTATGGCCCCACCATCACCATCCTGATGGTACCGCTGATCCTCTATTTCTTTAATATCGGTGAGTGGTTCGGCTATGTGCTAACCATCTTTGGCTGCATATTCACCGGCGTACTGTTTTATGCCGCCAGCAGCAGCCACCACCTGCTGCAACAGACCCAGTACCAGGCCTCACACGATATGCTCACCGGGCTATATAACAGACATTTTTTCATCGACTACCTGCAGCAGTTGATGAATACCCTGCGTGACACAAAGCACTACTCCTACCTGTTGCTCATCGATCTGGATCACTTCAAGACCATTAACGACTCACTAGGGCACGATATTGGCGACAGCCTGCTTAAGGAGGTCTCCCTGCGGCTAGGAGAACATGTGCCAAAAGATAATGTTCTGGCCCGCCTCGGCGGTGATGAGTTCATCATCACCGGTGCCGAATACAGTGACCGGGAAAGCTGTAGGGCGATGGCGATGGCGATCTCCGAAAAGCTACTCTCCAGCCTCAAGCAGAACTATGTCATTGAACGGCACCATCTCTATATCAGCTGCAGTATCGGGGTCAGTCTGATTAGCGCAGATAGCAATAACGCCAACCGTTTTATTAAAGAGGCGGACATTGCGATGTACGAGGTGAAGGCCACCGGACGAGACGGTGTCTTCCTGTTTAGCGACGAGATGTCCGCAAGGGTAGAGAGAAATCTGGAGATTGAACGACTGCTCCACTTCGCCCTGAAAAACAATGAGATCTCCCTGCACTTCCAGCCTCAACTCGACGCTTCAAGGCAGGTTATTGGTGCCGAATCCCTGGTGCGCTGGCACAACGAAAAACTTGGTTTCGTGCCGCCCGATGAGTTCATCTCCATTGCCGAACAGACCGGCCTTATCGTCGAACTGGGTAACTATATACTGGAGCAGGCCTTCATCGCCCTGCGCCGATGGTCCGAGCAGGGAATGGAGCTGGAGCAACTCTCAGTCAATATCAGCATGCGCCAGTTCATGCATCAGGGCTTTGTCGACGAGGTGAAGCGCCTGAGCGATAAACACCTCAACCGTGAACTGATGCAGCATCTTATCTTTGAGGTCACCGAGACCCTGGTGGCCGAAGATATCACTAAAATTATTGCCATTATGGAGGAGATCCGCACCCTGGGTATTCGCTTCTCGATGGACGACTTCGGTACCGGCTACTCCTCACTGAGCTACCTCAAACAGCTTCCGATCAACGAGATCAAGATCGACCGGGCCTTCGTCAGTAAGCTGGATCGGGATGAGGAGGATCAGGCAATGATCACCACCATCCTCAAGATGGCACAGATATTTGGCCTGAGCATCGTTGCCGAAGGGGTGGAAACCGAGGGGCAATGGAACTACCTGCGAGAGCGAAACTGTGACTACTTCCAGGGCTATCTCTTTTCAAGACCGCTACCCGCAGGAAAGTTCGAGCAGTTTTATCAGGAGCACAATAAACCCGCCGCCGACTGATGCGGCAACGGGGTGGGCGGGCTAAAGTTCGGCACTCTGCGCGTTGGGGTAGAGCAGTGCCTCGATACGATCAAACAGGTCATTATTGTCGAACGGCTTGGGCAGGAAACCGTTGGCACCAATCTTCTCGCTCCAGTACTCCTCGGTAGGCTGGGCATTACCACTGATAATCAGCACCGGCATCCCGGCGATCTGCGGATCAGGGTTCTTGCGGATCTGACGGGTCGCCTGAAAGCCACTGATGCCGGGCATCACCACATCCATTAGCACCAGCGCCGGACGATGGGTCTCGATTAACTCCAGCCCGGTTTCACCATCGTAGGCAGAGAGGGTCTCGTAACCGACCTTACGCAGGATCTTCGACAGCATCACATGGATAGTCTTGGAGTCATCGACGATCAGGAGCTGGGTGCCCGGATTCGGCTTCAGGCGATCCGGCTCCGCCGGTGGTCGCTCCACCACCTCGGGCTGTGACTCCCCGGCTCCCCCCTCGCCACGCCCAAACAGGCGATTAATACCAAAACCTTTAATTGCCATGAGACCGCTCCATAATGCAAACCGTATCTATCAGGCGGGCCTCTGCCCACCTTTACTATTTATATTCCTGATTCTGACTATACCCCATCTCGCCTCCGCGCACCTAACGCAGATAGACTAAGCTGGAAGGGCCATCACCACCGCGGAGAACACCATGCGCCCCCTGAGCCTGCTGCTTTTATTCCTACTGCCACACATCGCCATCGCCTCCAGTCTGAGTGATGTGGAGGCGCTATTGAGTGAAAACTCCCCACCGGACGGGGTTGTGTTTGAGGTACTTGAAGCCGGGCAGGGACTGCAGTGGGCAATACCGCAAATCGTACGCTACAGCGAACAACTGCGGCAGCACTTTCCAGCCCTCCCCATCGCGGTGGTGAGTCATGGCCGCGAGCAATTCGCCCTGCAGAGCACTCAACGCGACACGTTCCCAGAGGTACACCGGGCAGTGCTGGGACTCAGCCGGCAGCAGGATATTCCGGTGCATGTTTGCGCCACCCACGCCAGCTGGTATCAGGTCAAACCCGAGGACTTTCCCGACTATGTCGATGTGGCCCCCACCGGTCCGGCACAGATCCGTGCCTACGAGGAGCTGGGCTATCAGCTGATTGTGATATCGAAGGATCCTTAGGGGTTCGGTGTCGTGTCCCACAAACTACTGCAAGCAATTGAAAATACAGATAATTTCTAAAAAAACCTGTAACACAGGGCAAAACTGGCAACTTTCGTTGGCAAATTGCCGATATTTTCACCAATCACTGGTTGTTTTCAGGTAAAATGTCGCACTTTTCGTCGCAGGGGTGAGATCTATTCTCTGCGAACGGACGGCAAGCGACTGACACACCGGCCCGCATGCCTCGTGAATCCGGCCTTGCCGTGAGTCGCACAGCAACTGTTGCAACCGATTTTTAAACTTGACCAGAGTACGACTATGACTGACCTAAATCTCTACCGTAATATCGGCATCTTCGCTCACGTGGATGCGGGTAAGACCACCACCACCGAGCGTATCCTTAAACTGACCGGTAAGATTCACAAGACCGGTGAGGTTCATGACGGTGAGGCGACCACCGACTTCATGGAGCAGGAAGCTGAGCGTGGTATTACCATCCAGTCTGCTGCCACCTCCTGTAACTGGAAGGGCCACCGCTTCAACATTATCGACACCCCCGGACACGTTGACTTCACCATCGAAGTTTACCGTTCGCTGAAGGTACTCGACGGCGGTGTGGGCGTATTCTGTGGCTCCGGTGGCGTAGAGCCCCAGTCAGAAACCAACTGGCGTTATGCCAATGATTAGGAAGTGGCGCGCGTTATATTCGTCAACAAGCTCGACCGTATGGGTGCGGATTTTTACCGCGTGGTCAAGCAGGTGAAAGACGTGCTCGGCGCAGTACCGGTGGTCAT
>JBFFJV010000068.1:0-10832 GCA_041555695.1 Thiohalomonadaceae bacterium
AAAACTGATACCCGCTCTTGTGCTGTTGCCCCTGATATTGACCGGCTGTCAGGGCGACGGGGCGCTGGCCAAACTCAAACGTCTCGACTTTGGTGGCACCCTGGAGAGTGCCCAACAGGCCTTCGGCGAGGTTGGTGCGGAAGAGGAGGATGCGATCGGCCGCGAAGCCGTTGCCGTCCTGCTTGGGGCCGTGCCACTCATCGACAATGATCCGGTCCAGCGCTACGTCAACCGTGTCGGCGGCTGGGTGGCCCTGCACACCGAGCGCAAAAATCTGGGCTGGCGCTTTGGCGTGCTCGACTCGGAGGACATCAATGCCTTCGCTGCCCCCGGCGGTTACATCTTTGTCACCAAGGGGTTGCTCAAACGGATGAACAGCGAGGCCGAACTGGCTGGAGCACTGGCCCACGAGACGGTGCATGTACTGGAAAGGCACCACCTCGCCGCGGTGCAGAAAGCCGCGCGTGTTGACCTGGCAGTAAAGCTGGCGCGCACCCAGGTGGAGGGCAGAGACAAGCGCCACATGGATAAGATCTCCTCCGGCTTCAAGGAGCTTTACGCCCGCGGCCTCGACAAAGACGATGAGTTTGAGGCGGATCGCAAGGGTGTGGTTATCGCCACCCGTGCCGGCTATGACCCCTACGGCCTGCCTGCCGTGCTGCAAACTCTGGTTGGCATGAATCCCAATGACGCCTCGCTCGCCTTCCTGTTCGAAACGCATCCTCCTGCCAGTCAGCGACTCAGCCTGCTGGAGCGACTGTTCAACCGCCTGGATCCCTACGCCAGACAACCCCAGGTGGCCGGGCGCTTTCAGCAACATCTGGCGATGTTGAAATAATGCGCCCTGTGTGAGGTGAGTTCCGCTTCAGTACATAGTGCCAGCGAGGCAACGCTGGCCCATCGGCTCGACGTCACCACCCTTAAGGGGGTTGGGCCTCGTATGGCCGAGCGTCTGGAAAAACTGCACATTCATAGCGTGCAGGACCTGCTATTTCACCTGCCCTTCCGCTATCAGGACCGTACCCGCATTGTCCCGATCGGCGCACTGCGTCCCGGTGATGAGGTAGTAGTTGAAGGCGAGGTACAGCTTAGCGAGATCAAGTTCGGGCGACGACGCATGCTACTGACCCGCCTTAGTGATGGCAGCGGTAGCCTCACCCTGAGATTCTTTCATTTCAGCAATTCACAAAAACAGAGTCTTTCACCCGGCACCCGCCTGCGTTGCTTCGGCGAGGTACGCACCGGCAGTGCCACACTGGAGATGGTGCACCCGGAGTTCCGGCGGATACAGAGTGATGAGACCACGGTAGAGGAACACCTTACCCCGGTTTACCCCACCACCGAAGGGCTACAGATGCCGGGACTGCGCAAACTTATCGACCAGACGATAGAGTTGCTACTGGCCGGCAGGCTGGCTCTGCCCGACCTCATTCCTCCCACCCTGCTGCCGTCCGGGATGAGCGGGCTACGCGAGTCACTACTGACCCTGCACCGCCCGCCCCCTGATGTTGCCCTGTCACAGCTAAGCGACGGCGAGCACCCGGCACAACAGCGTCTCGCCTTCGAGGAGTTGCTGGCACACCAGCTCAGCCTGCGCCTGCTACGACAACGCATGCGCCAGCACAAGGCACGGGCACTGAATAAACCCGGTGTGCTCTCTGCACAACTGCAACAGGCACTGCCCTTCAAGCTCACGGCGGCACAGCAACGGGTACTGACAGAGATCCGCGGCGATCTGCAGCAGCCGACACCGATGCAGCGACTGGTACAGGGTGATGTGGGTTGCGGCAAAACAGTAATCGCCGCACTGACAGCACTTCAATCGGTGGAAAGCGGCAGACAGGCGGCCGTGATGGCACCCACCGAGCTACTGGCCGAGCAGCACTTTCAAAGCTTTCGTGACTGGCTCGCACCGCTGGGGATTAACGTAGCCTGGCTCACCGGACGGCTCAAGGTAAAGGAGCGGCGCGAGATGCTGGCTGCCATCGAGAGCGGAGAGGCGGCGGTGGCCGTCGGTACCCACGCACTGTTTCAGCAGGAGGTCACATTCAAGGCACTGGGGCTGGTAATCGTCGACGAGCAACATCGCTTCGGCGTGCATCAGCGTCTCGCCCTGCGCGAGAAGGGCGTGCAGCAGGACGGCAGCCACCCCCACCAGTTGATCATGACCGCCACCCCGATCCCCCGCACCCTGGCAATGACGGCCTACGCCGATCTGGACCTCTCGGTGATCGACGAACTGCCACCGGGACGCACCCCGGTGGAGACGGTAGCGATCACCGATGAGCGCCGTGAAGAGGTGATCGCAAGGGTGGCTGCTGCCTGTGCCGAGGGACGGCAGGCCTACTGGGTATGCACCCTGATCGAGGAGTCAGAGTCACTGCAGTGCCAGGCCGCCGAGGAGACGCTGGAACAGCTGCGACAGCTACTACCCGATCTGCGCATCGGCCTGGTACACGGGCGGATGAAGGCCGCCGAAAAAGAGCAGCAGATGGCCGCCTTCAAACAGGCACAGCTTGACCTGTTGATCGCCACCACCGTCATCGAGGTAGGGGTGGATGTGCCCAATGCCAGCCTGATGATCATTGAGAATGCCGAACGGCTCGGGCTGGCACAGCTGCACCAGCTGCGTGGTCGGGTTGGGCGCGGCAGCACGAAAAGCAGCTGTGTATTGATGTATCATCCCCCCCTTTCGCAGCAGGCACGCGAGCGACTGGGAGTGATGCGCGAGAGCAACGACGGCTTTGTCATCGCACGCAAGGATCTGGAGCTGCGCGGTCCCGGCGAGGTACTGGGCACCCGCCAGACCGGAATGCTGCAGCTACGTATCGCAGACCTGCAGCGTGATCAGGAGCTAATGCCGGCGGTGACAACCGCAGCGCAACAGCTGCTCGACGAATATCCGCGGCAGATCGCCCCGCTGCTGGAACGCTGGCTGGGTGAAAAGCAACGCTATGGCAATGTATAAAGGGTGCCTTTATTAATTCATGAACAGGTATCTTGAGCGCTCAAATTTTGCGCTCTCATAATCAAGATAAGCACCCTAAGAGAAGTAAGTACTCACAACAACAATGAAAGACGACTTCGGAAAACATGCGATTGAGCCGGTATGGCGCAACAGTTACCGCCTCAACCGGGCGCAGCTGCCGGAGCAGTGGCGTGACTGGCTACTCGATCGCTCCTCACTCACCCTGCGCCTGCAGAATGCCTGCAACGGGCAATTTCGCGTCGAGGTTATCTCACAAAAGATGGAGCCCCCGATGCTCAGTGAGGCACGCGCGCTGAGCCGCCCGCCACAGGAGTTGGCGCTGGTGAGACAGGTACGCCTGCTCTGCAACGATCAACCCTGGGTCTTTGCCCGCACCGTGATCCCTCTCACCTCACTGCGTCGCGGCCTGCGCCAGCTGGCGCTACTCGGCAATCGTCCGCTGGGGGCGGTACTGTTCGCCGATCCCACCATGTCCCGCTCTGCCGTCGAGGTGGCGCGGCTCGGACAGGGCAAGCGCCTGTTCGCCCGTGCGGTGGCCGACTCACCGGCCGAGGCCAAAGAGCTATGGGGGCGACGCTCGGTCTTCACCCTGCAGGGCCAGCCTCTGCTGGTCAGTGAATTCTTCCTGCCGCCTCTGGCGCAAAGACGCCCATGTTAAGCGCCCAGCTGGAACGTCTGCAGCCACTACGCAAGCAGCTTCGCCTGACAACACAATGGCTGCGGCCCTACCTCCACCTGTGCCATCTGCACCGCCCGGTCGACCTCATCCTGTTACTGCTGCCGGCACTGTGGACCCTGAGCCTGGGCCAGGGGACACCCCGCTATAGCGATGTCGTCCTGCTGCTGCTGGCCGCCAGCGCCTTTCGTTGTGCCGCCTGGGTCTATAACGACCTGCTTGACGCGAAAAATCTGCACGATGCTCCCGAATCCTTCGTTAGCCGGGGTCTGGTCAGCGCCCGCGATAGCTGGCGGCTATTTGCCGGCTTGCTCAGTCTGGCAACACTGCTGTTGCTGTTTCTCGATGCAACGGCCTTTCTCTGGGGGACGCTGGCACTGGGACTGTTGCTCGGCTATCCCCGCATCAAACGCCGTACCCTGCTTACTCAGCCCTATATGGGGCTCTGTTTTGCATGGATGGTGACGATGACACAGGTCATCACCCCCGGCATCGCTGCCAAGAGCCTGTGGCTGCTATTTACCGCTACCCTGTTGTGGGCCACTGCCAGCACCCTCCTCTATGCCATACCACGGCGAGCCTATGAGGAACGGGTTGGGATCGGCTCACTGGCCTCTCTGCTTGGTGACAACAGCGGGATATTTGTCTTTATCATGCAGCTATTTGCAGTTATTTCGCTGTGGTTTGTCGGCAAACAGGCCGAACTTGGAAATAGTTACGCCTTTGCACTGCTGCTTGCTCTCGCCCAGCTCCCCTACCAGCAGTGGCTGCTGGCAAAACACCCGGGCAGCGGCGCCACCCGTGCCTATCGCAGTAATATCCTCTTTGCGCTAATCATTCTGGCGGGGCTGGTTGGTGAACGATTGTAAATTCCAAATCGAAAATTGAGCCCCAGCAACAGGTAAAATTTCTTTTTTTTCATTTCCTTAGCCCATCTATTTGGATTGTTGCTTATTGGCCATATATAGTTAAAATGCTCAATTAAGCTGGCGAATTGTGATCGACATCACAAAAACAACACGGAGGCTCCACCCTGTTTTCCTTTCTGAAAAAGCGGGCCCGTATTAATGGACAGACCGGCATCGAACTGCGTGAAGACGGAATCGCCCTGGCCCGCATGACCCCGGTAGCCGAGGGCCAGCCTCCGCATCTTGTTCTCTGCCGTTTCTCCCCCACAGGTTCAAACAACCAAACGGCATCCCTATTGCAGCAACTCAGCAAGGAGCATGAGCTGGAGTCCAGTCATTGCATCAGTGTCGCCACCCAGGGCAGTTTTTCGCTGTTACTGGTGGAATCACCCGAGGTGGAGGCGTCGGAACTGAAGGCGGCCGTGCGCTGGCGCATCAAGGAACTCATCGATTTTCATATTGACGATGCCATCATCGACGTCTTCGATATTCCCGGACAGAAAGAGCGAGGGCGTCCCAAACTGATGTATGTCGTTGCATCACGCACCAGTACCGTACAACAGCACATCAACCTGCTGGAAAAGAACAACCTCAACCTGGCCGTCATCGATATTCCTGAGCTGGTACTGCGCAACATTGCCGCCCTGCTACCCGAGGATAAAAGTGGTGTCGCCACCCTCTATATCGGTCGCGACCACGGCATGCTGGTGATCACCCGCGAGCAAACGCTCTACCTGTCACGCCGCATTGAGCTGGGGCTGAAACAGTTACAGGACTACCTCAACACCCCCGCCGAGGAGGACGAGTTTGTGCTGGATGGCGAGGAGCCCTCCATGCCCGCCCCCTTACAGCGCGCACTGGACAATATCGTGCTGGAGATCCAGCGCTCGCTTGATTACTACGAAAGCCACTTCTCCCTGCCACCGGTAAGCGGCCTGGTAATGGCCCCCATGGAAGAAAACATTCCAGGCGTAATGGGATATCTTGGCGGCAATCTCGGGGTGCCGGTACGGATGCTGGACCTCAACGCCCTCATCGAGAGCGACGAGACCCTTAGCGATCAACTGCAGTCACAGTGCCTGTTCGCTATTGGTGCCGCACTTCGAGAAGAGAAGAGGGTACTGTGATGCAGCAGGTCAACCTCTACCAGCCGTTACTGCGTAAGCAGGAAAAGGTCTTCTCTGCCAAAACCATGCTACAGGGCAATCTGCTGGTACTGCTGGGACTGATACTGCTGTTCAGCTACACCGCTGTGCAGACCCGCAACATGCAGACACAGCTGACCCAGGTCCGACAGCAGCATGATGAGCAGATGAAGCAACTCGCTACCCTCACGGCCCAGTACCCCCCCAAGGAAAAAGACAACAGCATAAAGGGTCGCATTGAACAGGCACAGGCGCAGCTGCAGCACGAACGCAAACTGCTGGTGGCGGTAGAACAGCTTGGCCTGGACGGTGACTCCGGCTTCTTTGAACACCTGAGCGGACTGGCACGACAGGACCTGCCGCAGCTGTGGTTACAGCGCATCTATCTGCAAAGCGGCAATCAGGTAGACCTGGCAGGCAGTGCCCATCAGGCCGAAGCGGTAGCGCTCTACCTGCAGCGCCTTACTGAAGAAAAGGCCTTTAATGGCACCGCCTTTCAGAGCGTGGTGATCGCCCGGCAAGAAGAACAGGCCGGTCAGGTCAGCTTCACCCTCAGCACCGAGCCACCACAGGCTGAGGAGGCACAATGAACATCAAACAGCAACTCGCTGCACTGCAAGGCCGTATTGATGAACTCACCCTGCGTGAGCGCGGCATTCTGTTCCTGATTCTGATATTCCTGCTGCATATGATCTGGGATAGCGCCCTCATTGCCCCTCAGGAAAAGACACAAAAACAGCTGCTCAGTGACATCGCTAAAGTACGTGCCGACATCAGCCAGCTGGAGCAACAGAAGCTGGAGGTCATCAATCGCCACAGTGTAGACCCCAATGCCGCCGAACTGCGCCAGCTGCAGCAACTCGCTGCAGCATCGCAGCAAATCGAAGGAAAAATTCGAGAGGCGGTAAACGGCCTGATCGCCCCCCAGGAGATGGCCCGTGCTCTGGAGAGTGTACTCAAAGAGCAGAAGCAGCTTGGCTTCGTACGCATTGAGAACCTCGGCGCCACGCCATTGCTGGAACTCGAAGACACAGAGGGCAAGGTCGCAGATAGCGGTATCTACAAGCACACCATGCGTATCGAACTCGAAGGGAGCTTCCAGCATACCCGCGACTATCTGCAGGCACTGGAGCTGCTGCCCTGGAAATTCCACTGGGAATCAGTCGAATTGCAAATACTCGACTATCCGCTGGCGCGGGTGGTGATCACGGTTAATACACTTAGTCTAAGCGCGGGGTGGATCGGTGTTTAATCCTGCACAACGACTTTTACTACTCTTCGGTGCAACACTGCTCACCGGCATTTCGCTAGCAGCACAACCCCTGAGCGACCCGATGCGCCCGCCAGCCGGCAACACAGAGCAAAGCACGGCACAGAAAGTCACAAAGCCTGCAGCGGATGACTTTTACCTTAGCGCCATCCGCATCACCAAAGCGCAGCGTAGTGCCACCATCAATGGCAGGAGCGTTACTGTTGGCGAGCGTATCGGTACGGCCAGGGTCGTTGCCATTCAGAGCAGCAGTGTCACCCTGCATTATTCCGGCAAGACACACTCCATTTCCCTGCTCCCCCTCAGCATAAAAAAACCGGTAGAGGCTAGTCAGCCATGAGCTTCGTAAAAAAATCCTCCCTTTCCACTCTGGGCCTCTGTCTCATTCTCAGTGCCTGCTCGCAGCCGCTGGTACGCGATGCCGATACACAACAGAAAATGCGCGCCGCATTCGAGCTCCCGGAAAGTCTCAACAACCAGCCTCCAGCGGCGGTAACTGCGGCCCTGCTGCCACCGATGCAAATCCAGCTACCGGGACTTAACGAGACAGAAACCGAGACCCACTTCGATGTAAAGGTACGCCGGGTTAGGGCACGCGACTTCTTCCTCAGCCTGGTGGATGGCACCCCCTACAACATGGTGATCCATCCCAGGTTGAGCGGCTATATTTCTCTGGACTTAAAGAACACGACGGTACCGGAGACGATGCAGGTTGTGCGCAGTGTGCTCGGTTACGACTACAAGCTCCGTGACAGGACGATTCAGGTCTTCCCCAACACCATGCACTCACGCATCTTTAAGGTCGATTATCTCTCGGTAAAACGAACCGGCGAATCCCTGACCACCTCGAAGACCGGGCAAATCTCCGCCAGCGGTGGTGACGCTAACAGTAACGCCTCAGCAAACAGCAGTACCATTCAGACGGGTTCCAACGCGGATTTCTGGGAAGAGCTAAAGACCTCTCTGCAACTTCTCATTGGCACCGAGGACGGCCGGCGCGTCTCGGTCAACGCGCAAACCGGTATGGTCATCGTGCACGCAGAACCTTCCGAAATGCGCATCGTCGAAGAGTACCTGGAGCAGAGCCAGAGCATCCTTCATCGCCAGGTGATCCTTGAGGCGCGTATTCTGGAGGTTACCCTTAGCGATGGTTTTCAAACCGGCATCAACTGGGCCTCGCTGCAGCAATCCGGTAGTAATCAGCTGGTTGCAGGACAAACTGGCGGCGGTTCGATCTTCGGTGGCACAGGTACCTCGGTATTACAGGGTTCGAACAACCTGTTAGATCTAACAACCTCTACCGATGCAATTAATGCCGCCACCACTTCTCTGGGTGGCGTATTTACACTCGGTCTCAACACCCCGGACTTCAACGCCTTTATTGAACTGCTGCAGACACAGGGGGATGTGCAGGTGCTCTCCAGCCCGCGCGTCTCAACCGTCAATAACCAGAAGGCCGTAATTAAGGTCGGCAACGACGAGTTCTTCGTCACCAATATCGAGACACAGGACAATACCGCGATTGCCGGTGGCACCACCCAGGTCTCGGTCGATCTTGACCCGTTCTTCTCAGGTGTCGCGCTTGATGTCATTCCGCAAATTAGCGGGGAAGGTGAGGTCGTACTCCATGTCCACCCGGCAGTGAGTGAAGTACGCGAACAGACCAAAACCGTTACCACCACCTTTGGTACCCTCAGCATGCCGCTTGCAGCCAGCAATATCCGCGAATCCGATACCGTGATTCGTGCCTCCAACGGTCAGGTAGTGGTGATTGGCGGGTTGATGCAAAATGTGACGGAAGACGAGCAGGCCGGAATACCCATACTGGCGGATATCCCGATAATCGGCGGCCTGTTCCGTCATACCAAACAGGCAACCCGCAAGAGTGAGCTGGTGATCCTGCTCAAGCCCACGATCATTGATGCCGACGGCCATGTCTGGCAGCAACAGTTACAGCGCTCTTCCATGAGTATCAACGACCTCAATCAGGGCATGCAATGAACCAGTCGGGTAGCTAGTCGATGTATCTTGAGCACTACGGACTGCGCGAGCTCCCCTTCTCCCTCACCCCCGATACCAGCTTCTTTTTCGGTTACGGTCACTACCGCGACGCCTACAACACCTTAATGGTGGCACTAGAAAATGGCGAAGGCTTTATCAAGGTGACCGGTGAGGTGGGCACCGGCAAGACACTACTCTGTCGTAAACTGCTCAACAGCCTCGGTAACGACTACGCCAGCGCCTACATCCCCAATCCCTACCTCACCCCTTCGGCACTGATCCTGGCGGTCGCTGACGAGCTGGGCCTTGAGCTTAATACCAAAGAGGGAACACATCGCGCCCTTAAGCAGATCACCCAGCGACTGCTTGCCCTCGGCAATGAAGGAAAGAAGGTGGTGCTCTGTATTGATGAGGCGCAGGCAATGCCCGAACAGACACTCGAAACCCTGCGCCTGATCACCAACCTGGAAACCGAAAAGCGCAAACTGCTGCACGTGGTGCTGTTCGGCCAGCCGGAGCTGGATGAACGGCTGGAGAAAAAATCGGCACGCCAGCTGCGCCAGCGCATCACCTTTTCCTACACCCTGCAACCGATCGACGCCACGGGCATCGCCGCCTACCTGCAACACCGCCTGCTGGTGGCCGGCGGCAACGGCGAGGTCAGTTTCGATAGTGGTGCAGTGAAGCAGCTCTACCGGGGCAGTGGTGGTTTTCCCCGCCTCATCAATATTCTCGCCCACAAGGCGCTAATGCTCGGCTACGGCCAGGGGATCAAACAGATTAGCGCGGCACAGATTAAGGCGGCGATCAGGGATACCGAAGGGGCGAATCAGGGGCGCGACAACAGCAGCCGTAACAGACTATATCCCCTGGCCATCAGCGCAATACTGGCTCTACTACTGGTGATCGGCTATCAGATTCTCCCCTTCGCGCAGAAGCCCGTGGTCACCCCGGTGGCCGACGCCGTTGCCGCCATAGAGACACAGACCACAACCGGCGACGAGCCCGCACTGGTGGCGCCCAAAGCGATCACCTCCCTGCCAGGCCGCGAAGCGACAGCCTCACCACTAACAGCTAGCGCAGATAACGGTCCTGCAGTAACGACCGCCCCCATCCCTCAGCTCAGCGGCGTTACCCCTGAGCGCGTGAGCGGAAGCTGGGAGGCGCAACAGCTGCTGGTGCACGGTGATTCACTCCCCAGGGATGCCAGGCTTATTGTCCGTTGGTCAGGCCGCGAGAAGCTATTGCCGGCAGAGCGGGTAGAGTGGCTGGATCAAAATACCCTGCGCATCACACTTACCACCGGCATACGTAGCGAATCGTGGCAGCTGCAACTGGTACAATTTGATGGACAGCGCAGTGAGCCCATCAGCTTCAATGTCATCGCTCCCAATCAATAACGGCCAGGTAGAAACAAGTCGATGAGTCTAATTAATCAAATGCTCAAGGATCTGGAGTCGCGTCGGAATCCGCAACTACCGGCAGCAGGGGTGTTACCTGGCGAAAGCCCCGTCCAGACGAATAAAAGCATGCGCCCACTTACCGGCCTCCTGCTGCTGCTTGTTGTACTGCTGTCCCTGGGCCTTGCCTACACCCTGTGGCAACAGAAGGAGATACCTGCGGAAAGGGCCGCCGTTGCCTCTCAAGCGGCTCCTGCAGCGGCTCCTGCAGCGGCTCCTGTAGCTGCCCCTAAAGCAACTCCACGCACCGCCCCCCCCGGTACCACCGTGACAGTAAAGCCGCAAACTGTCACCACCGTAACAGCACCACGCCCACAAGCTGCGCAGCCCGAAAGCCGGGGCAGCGTCACCACAGGCAGTGCCCGCCTCAACAGTATCACCCC
>JBFFJV010000069.1:0-10821 GCA_041555695.1 Thiohalomonadaceae bacterium
AATGCGTTCAGAAAGCGGTTCTTTGCAGGTTTTGCTGCTATCGGTGCCTTGATCGGCGCAACGGGTTATACACTGTTGGTGTTTCATCCCGAGTGGATGACTGTGTCGGTAGTGCACCATTCAATCGATTATGATGTGATCATACCTTTTCGTAGTAATGTCAGTATCCCGATCCCGGCTAGTATCCCCTACGCCATGATTATCCTGTTACCGCTGTTATTTTCAAGTCATCAAGCCTTGAGGAATTTCGGGGTAATGGTGGCTCTGTCGATGGTGCTGGCGATGCTAGTCTATGGCTATGCACTGGTCTCTGTCTGGTGCTTCCTTGCGGCAGCGCTGTCGTTCTATATGGTCTACATTATTCAAATAAAAGGGGAAAAAAGCCTTATTTGTATTAGATAAAGGCAAAACGGTGAAAAATCACTGAGGGTAGTTTTATTTAAACCTTTCTTTAGCATCAAGAGTCAGGCCAATTCCAACGCTATGTAACATGTCACCCGTTAGCGCTTGGGAGTTTTGGAACATCATATTGATGGTCTGTTGCACCATTGGAATTAACGTTGTGCCACCCGTATAAAAAACGAAATCGATGTCATCATTGCGTAGCCCGCAACTGGCAACAAGCGCGCCCACTTTATCCCTGATTGCTGCAATGAGAGGTTCGATGACCTGCTCAAATTCACGCTTGCTGACTTCAATCTGTAGTCCGCGCTCTATTTCTTCTAGTGAGACAGCGCTTCGCTCCGACTTGGATAACTGCCTCTTGCAGCGTTCTACGTCTTCAAGAATGTGGTGGCCGTACTGCCTTTTAAGTACTTTGATTAGTCTGTCGGTGCGTTTCTCATCAAGTGATGATGCAAGCGATTGCTGGATGCTTTTGATAATAGCTGGTTGGTACAAACCGTTAATCTCGTGCCATGTGGATAATTGATGGAACCACATAGAGGGTATCGATATATTGGTATTATTCATGGTGCGCATTAATGTATTCATACCTAATTCCGGCATGACCTTATTAAGGGCTAGTGCCTGGTCGATATTAGTACCGCCAATATGTATTCCTGATGTTCCAAGAACTTGATAAGCATGCGCCGGATTTGACCTGTCAGATGCCAATATGGTGAAATCCGAGGTACCGCCGCCGATATCTACGATAAGCAGATTACCTTCGATGTCATGATTCGACTGAAACGCTTTTGCTGCGGCAATCGGCTCTAACTGAAATTCGATGTTTTGAAATCCCTGCTTCGCGGCCACTTCGCGCAAGACTGTCTCGGCTTGAGCATCCAGCTCATCGTCGTTATCGTTAAACCTAACAGGTCTTCCAAGTACAACATCGGAGATGGCATGCCCGCAATATTGTTCAGCACGTCTTTTGGCTTCAGAAATAAACAGGCCAATGATGCTGGAGAACGGCATCATCTCGTTAAGGATATTGGTTTTCTCATACATTAACGGCGTGCCTAAAACAGACTTGATTGACTGCATCAGCCTTCCTTCGTGGCCGTTCAGGTAGGCGGCCACTGCCTCGCTACCAAACAGGAGCTCCTTTTCCTCCTGATCGGCAAAAATTGCGGTACGAATCAGGCTGCTACCTGACTCCAGTGGTACCATCTCAATTTGATCGTTCTTAAAAACCCCAATGGCTGAGTTTGACGTACCAAAGTCAAATCCACAAAAAGACATTAATTACCCTCATATGGTAGTGGTGATACTGACTTCGTAACTGCAACCAAGATTACGAAGTTACTGGTGGTTACCGCGGCAGATGTAGCCCCGAGCTGTCTAGCGGCCAGGCAGTGTGTGCCGACATGTGATTGTGCATCAATACAGCAGGTGTTTTAAAGTCTGGTTGTCGGTGGTTGAATAGTGTTTTACCGCCTTTGTGGCATTATGACGATGCATTTCGGCATACCTGTAACTGCGTGTGGTGCTTGCCACGTTAGCCGGTGTTGCATGTGAGCTCTTGTGATACCGTCGATTGGCTGCTTCCTGCTGTGCCCGTGACCGCCTGTTGAGTCGTGCGGCTTATCTTTAACACCGTGGCCTGACATTTTTGTCCATAGCTTAGTGTCTTGTAGCTACTCATGGTTGCATCTATTGCTCGATAAAGTTCTGTTAGCCAGCTTGCAGCAGATTATGCTTCCCTGGGTTTAAGTTATGCACTTATGAGTTGAATCCGAGTATTAATTAAACAGTCTTTGATGAGATGTGTCTCTTGAGAACCGATACCGTAGTAAACATGATTGCTTGCGGGGAGTGGGCTTTCTTTATCCTCTATACTAGAGGTTGTAGTGAGTAGTAACCCGCACTATCATCATGGAAATTGCCTGCTATTGAGATACCTTTCCCTCAATAGTGACGAGAAACCCCAATAAATTTGCAGTCAGCCACTTGAACAATATACTTTAGTCACACTCACTCCCCCGTAATGAGACAGGACATGGATGTATCTGACAATAAAACAAGCGTACCTGCGGACACCCTCCGTCAGCTCCAAGGTCAACAGCGGGACCGCAGTCACCGTAACGCCATCTATGCCGCTACCGGGCAGGGTATCCTCTCTCTGTTGCTGTTTATATTCCTTCGTTCGGTCGCCGAGCCTGCGGGACTCCAGTTCTGGTTCGCGTCCATGGTATCGCTGCAACTGTTAGCGATTCCCCTCTTTCTTACCCGACAGCGCAGCGGACGGATTGCCCGCTATAGCCGGCGTTGGTTGCTACACCGGGGTGGTATCGCCTATCTCTCCGCCCTGTTATGGGGTCTCGGCCCTGGGGCACTGTTTTTTGTTCCAGACAATCCTCTCTACCAGGGCATTATCATCCTCACTCTGGTTGCCATCGCCTCCAGCTGTATCGTCCTGTACGCCGCCTTCATGCGCCGTGCTGTCCTGCTTATTCTGTTCATTATGCTGCCGGTCAGTGCCAGCTGTATCACTCAGAACAACCCTGCCTATCTGGCCATCTCACTGATCCTTCTGGGCTATACCGCGCTACTCATTGCATCCTTACGTCAGCGTCACAATGAGCTGCTACAGTCGGCCTTGAATGAGATCGAGCATGCGAAGCTGCTACACGAAAGAGAGGCTTATCACTCCTATATGGAGCAGGCGCAGACGATTGCCAAACTGGCTAACTGGGAGCTTGACCTGGTTAATGGTGAGCTCACCTTTACTGATGAGGCCTACCGCATGTTTTCCCTACCCAAAGGGAAGCCCCTCACCAAGAACAGTCTGCTTAGCGTCATTCACATGGAAGACCGCATTCCTTACCTTCGCTCACTACTTACCAGCATCACCAGGGGGGAGAGTATGACGCGCTCGTTTCGCCTGGTGCGGCCTGATGGCTCCCTTCACACCATTAAGGAGAGCGGTGAATTAAGCTTCTCCAAAGAGGGAGAGCCGCTGAAGATGTTTGGTGTCATGTTCGATGAAACCGACAGGGTAACCGCTGAACTCAAGACCACTACGATCTATCAGGAGCTGAACAGAATTCTCAATCACATGCAGGATACCTACTATCGCACCGACCCGGCCGGACGTCTGACCCAGGTATCCAATTCCATAAACAGCCTGCTTGGCCATCATCCCGAGGCGTGTATCGGCTGGCACCTTAATGAGCTCTACACCAGCCGGCGAGGTGGTGATCAATTTATCGAAGACCTGCATGCGGCAGGCGGGATCCTGCGCAACTACGATATCCACATGAAGCACAAAAATGGTCATCGCGTGTGGGCCTCCATCAATGGTCAGTTCATTCGCAGCAACAGCGGTACAACCATCGGCATCGAGGGTACCATTCGTGATATCACGGAACTCAGGCAGGCAAAAAAGGCACTCTACCAGGAGAAGGAACAGGCGCTGGTTACCCTTGAGTCTATTGGTGATGGCGTTATCACCACGGATAAGAATGGCCTCATCCTCTACATGAATCCCACCGCGGAGCAACTGGTCGGCATCACTCTCAACCTCGCCAGGGGGGAGGATTATCAAACCGTTATCCAGTTGATTGATGAGTCTAGCGGCCAGTCTCTGCTGAACCTGGTCGAGCACTGCCTTAGCCGTAACCAGCGAGAGGCCACCAGCAATGAAGGGGTACTACTGAAGAGTGATGGCACCAGTTTTCACCTAAAGATAACCACCGCACCGATGCGCGACGAACTTGATAACCTGGTTGGCGCCGTCCTGGTGCTGCACGACATCTCAGAGGTCATGGGTATGGCCAGGCAGCTGAGTTATCAGGCGCGTCATGACCAACTCACCGGTCTCTACAATCGCAATGTATTTGAACAGCGCGCCCGCGAAATCATCAAGACGGCATTACACGAAGATGAACATCATGTGCTGCTGTACATGGACCTTGACCAGTTCAAGGTGGTCAATGATACCTGTGGTCATCATGCCGGTGACGAACTTCTCAAGCAGATCGCCTCCTTGATGCACGATAGACTACGGGAGTCCGACATACTGGCGCGCCTCGGTGGGGATGAGTTTGGTGTATTGCTCGAACACTGTCCGATTGCACAGGCTGTCGAGATAGCCAACAAACTGCTTATTAGCGTTAGGGAGTTTCGTTTCGCCTGGGAGGACAAGGCCTTTGAGGTAGGGATCTCTATAGGGATGGTGCCCATCGACCGGGAGAGTGGCGATATCAGTCATGTCCTATCAGCAGCCGATGCCGCCTGTTACGTGGCCAAGGACAGCGGACGTAATCGTATCCATCTGTATCAGCCCGATGATGATGCCGTGCTGCAGCGGCATGGTGAGATGCAGTGGGTTCACCGCCTCTCATCCGCTTTTGACCATAACCGGTTCGTGCTCTACGCCCAGCCCATTGCCCACGTCGATGGCGATCGCCTCGTCTCTCACTACGAAATACTGGTTCGGATGCAGGATGGTCAGGGGGAGATCATTCCGCCCGGCGCCTTCATTCCCGCAGCGGAGCGATATAACCTCATGCCGATGATGGACCGCTGGGTTATTCGCAAGACCCTCGAGATGATACGTGACGCACAGGGCGACCTTGCCTTTCCTCCGGTGGAGTGCGCTATCAATCTGTCGGGACAGTCCCTGTGTGACGACGACCTCCTTACTTACGTGGTCGACCTGTTTGATGAAACTGGCATACCCTGTGAAAGCATCTCGTTTGAGGTGACAGAGACCGCTGCCGTCGCCAATCTGACACGTGCCAAGCGATTTATCAGTGTCCTGCGTGGCATGGGATGCAGCTTCTCGCTCGATGACTTTGGCGCCGGGCTAAGCTCGTTTGGCTACCTCAAAACACTACCGGTTGATTACCTTAAGATTGATGGCGCCTTTGTGCGGGATATGGTTATCGATCGTGTTGACAACGCGATGGTGCGATCAATCAATGAGATCGGGCACCTGATGGGGCTTAAAACCATTGGCGAGTATGCCGAAGATGAAATGGTTCTACAGGCCTTAAAAAGAGCCGGTGTCGACTATGCACAGGGTAATGCGATTGCACCACCCAGACCGTTTAGCGACGTTCTTGAGATGGAGACCAAGGTGTTGCGTGGTGAAATACCGGAGTTGATGAATTAATAAATCGTTACTAGTTATGCGCGGTGCGAGTGAGTACCACTATCGAATAGTAGTCACCTTTCTTTTGGCTCTCAACTAACTGCTGCATGGACAATAGCAGGAGTACTCGTTGCTTTCCACCTACGGCATGTTCTGGCACACCGGCTATCAAGGATACTCATTAGCAAAGTAGGGGGCCCCAGGGAAGAAGTTGGTTTGGGCCATTATTAGAAGCATGAAATGGCATTGCTTCATAATGAATATCTAATGATGTTGCACAGCGCTGCAACTCTCTGTTAAAAGCATAAAGAAGATAACAATAAACATTATTAAGATTAAAACGAATGTCTGAAAGTCAATATCAAAGATTCAGTGACCGCTTGTTTCAGGTTAGTCCGCTGTTAACCCGGCCTGGTTGGTACATTCGGTTGCGAGAAGGGAAGGTGATCGGTCCATTTATCTCCAGGGAGACCGCACAGCTGGCACTGCTTAATCTATTTGGTATTGCAGACAGTGATAACGAGACGATTACACAAACTGCGGAGCAACACTCCCACTACGCACGCGACAGCAGAAAATAAAAAGTTTACGCCCCTCGACCGCTGTCTATTTTAGATACCCTTTGTGTACTGGCTGCTGGTTACCGGTGAAATCACCTGTTTGAGTTTGACGGCAGCATCAGCGGAGCCTGTAATATATCTCTGGAAGAGCCGAATCAGCTCTGACTTGTCGACCATTAATTGGGTATCGGTTCTAACGTCACGCAGATCAATAAAATAGTCCGTGAACAAGTGCTGTACATCGTGC
This sequence comes from Thiohalomonadaceae bacterium, assembly GCA_041555695.1. Taxonomy (GTDB): domain Bacteria; phylum Pseudomonadota; class Gammaproteobacteria; order Thiohalomonadales; family Thiohalomonadaceae; genus JAPHSX01. The sequence goes on from JBFFJV010000069.1 coordinate 6,350, forward strand.
ATGACCTCAGTATTCAGGTAGTTCGTCTGATTATAGATAGTGTGGTAGTCACCTTTATATTTTTTTATCAGGAGTGATACATCATTCATGTTGGTGATAAGTGAGGACTTCTCACAGCGCTGAATACAGGCTCCATCAACGATATTTTTCTTGCACCCTGTCACCTGATAGAAAAGGCAGGCCCTGCTGGTCATCAGAATGATTGGGTGGTAAATGCTGAAGTAGAGCTTGAAGTTATCAGGCCTAACTATTCGGCACATCTGGCCACGATTGATCTCATTGGAAATGAATGCGCCACTGCAGTTGAAGTGCTCCTGCATACATAACAGGCTGTACGAATTAACCAGATTCAGCTGAGGGCCTGCAACCCAGTTGATACCCCTGTGGTATGCCTCATAGGCGATACCGGTATTATTGGTAATGATCTGCCCCGGTTTTAATGTGTCGAGTAGCTCGACTGCCAGCTGGTAGTCTGTGCCGATCAATACCGAGGGGAACCAGGGAATTAAACCTTCATTCTTAGTAAACAGATCAATATAGTCAGTACTGTCTTTTTTAAAGCTGTTGGGGAGTTGATAGTAGATTGTCGCCTCTGTCTCTTCGCAAAGATGAAGGTCATCCGGTGATGAGATCAGCACAGAGAGCGCCGGGGAGGTCGACTCAGGCGGTCTCTTTTTGTAACGTGGCAAGGTAACAGGTCTAACACTCTCCCTGGAACCATTGAGCTGATAGAGCACCTTTTTCTTAAGCTGCACCAGATCTTTAGGTGGCAGGAGTAGCTCAGCATCAAGTGCATCCAGAACAAGGGCATCGATAAAGTACTCGGTATCGTTGATGGCCTTAAACTGAGCAGACAGCATTTCACTATCAAGCGGCTGCAGCACCTTGTTGTTACCCGCTGGTTTACTATGGCTCTTAGCCGCCGTTGTTACTGCGCTCACCAGTGAGCGTTCAGAGTGCAGCGTAAACGACAGATCTGGTGTCTTGATTCTAAGCGTTAATGGCATACCAGCCCGCCCTGATGCAAACATTGTTAAGGGTGCTTGTGCAATACTCAGTGGCTTAATCAGCTCATCGACACGGTTAATGATCGCGGTTTTCTGCTCGTATACCTCCCGCTTGGCTGTCGGAAGTGCTCGCTCGACAGGCTGGCCACTGCTCTGCGCAAGATAAAGTGCGGAGTTGTCGCGAGGGTTATCGATATACATATTGCGACCGATCTCGCCCTGCAGGAAGGCATTGGAGAAGTCGCGGTTAAACACCTTGCGTAGAGAACCCTCTCCCTCAGCCACTCGGTCCTGCTGATAAAAGCTCTGCAGCTGCTGGTGCCAGCTATCGACTACCGTATAGACATAGTGATACTTCTTTATCCGACCCTCAATCTTTAGTGAATCGACCCCCGCCTCATAGAGCCCTCTTAAATCAGAAAAGGCAGAGTTATCCTTTATGTTAAGCGGGAAGTCCTTGCCCTCTGCTGTGGTCAGGTATTGATCGCGGCACGGCTGGCTACATTGACCGCGGTTCCCCGATTTACCACCATGCACAGAGCTTAGATAGCAGATGCCGGAGAAGGCGATACAGTTTGAGCCGTGGACAAAAACTTCCGTCAACATATCGTTGTCGTGAGCAACAGCGGATAGTGCAGTAATTTCGTCAAGACTCAGCTCTCGCGACAGATTGACGCGTGTAGCTGCCAGTTTGCGTAAAAACTTTATCTGTCCTGCATTATGGGTGGTTAGCTGAGTTGAAGCATGAACCTTAAGTGATGGGTAGTATTTAGAGAGTAGATAGAAAACACCAAAATCCTGAACAATGACCCCATCGATCTTTGTGTTTACCACTTTGTTTAAAAGGGTGATAAATGCAGGTATTTCGGTTTCGACGATGATGATATTTAAGGTTAAAAAGACCTCACAGTTGTGCTGATGTGCGAGCCTTATAATCCCGTTCAGATCACTAAAGGTGATATTTTCAGCCCGATTCCTGGCATTAAACCTGTCCAGGCCACAATAGATGGCATTTGCCCCGGCAATAATGGCCGCCTTGATAGAGTCAATGTCCCCACCCGGCGCCAGTAATTCAATCTCATTTTTCATGGCGCGGATTATAGCTGCTATAAAGAATGAAAGGGGGAGCACGTAGACATATCTGGCATTCAGGCAGCACTATGCGATATCAGCTGACGCACAGGAGTAACCGTCGTGATAACTGCCCGGCCGATGTGCCGATGGTGCATTCTTTTGAAGCTTGAAAACCAGGTGCCCCGGGATGTGGGAAGGCATTCATTTGTACAGGCGAAACATGTCATCAAAGATGAAGGCATCGACTGTTACTGCCAATTCAGGCCGCAGGACCATCGCCAGTGAAAAACACTGCCTGGAAAACGTAGCTGTGCGGAACGAGACGGGCCTGAATCTCAAGAAGGTAGAATCGATGCATAACGACATCCTTGTCGCTTTAAATTACAGGTAGGCTATAGCTCAAGTTGTTTGTATGGGTACTGGCAACTTTGCTGCAACGCAGATGATTATGCTGCGATCTCATCCTCAGACTTTTCCTGAGCATCCTGCAACTCTTTCAAGCTCTGCTCCAATTTCTGCTTTTCCTTGCGTAAGGTCAAGATGGCTTCTTCTGCCTTCTTACGCGCATTGGACTCATCCAGCTTCTGCTTCTTTAGTGTCTTTAGCTTCTTCACCACATTTTCCGGCGAGTCAGACAGCGTCGTGCTGATGGCTTTGATTTCGCGTTCCTTCTCCGCCAGACTCTCCTTGAGCTTTTTCAGTTGCTGAGCATGGTTGGTGCGATCAGTGACGAGCTGCTGCTGGAGTTTCTGCTCGTTAGCCTGTGCCTCAGCGAGGGCGGCCTCCACGCTTTGCAGAGACTTCTTGCTCTCCGCCAGCTTCTGTTCCATCGCTACGGCATCAAGTCGGGCCTGTTCCTGAGCATTACTTGCTTCACGTTCGGCCTCAATGGAGCGCTGGATAGTTGCTTCGAGCGCCTGTTTAAGCTCTTCCGGGCTGCAGTCTTTGTCTAGCTTGAGGGCATCTGTCGCAGCCATCATCAGGACTTGTTTACTGATAGCGAGGTCTTTCCAGACTTTGAGTTGTAATTCTGCTTCTGTCACATGTTCTCCTAAGGGTATTTGTAAAGGGTATTAGTATTAAACGGGGGGAGGGGACGTTAATAGGTCAAATTGTAACACACAATTACACACAGAAAGTCAACTATATTTAATGATATGTGCTTTTATGGTTGAGCCCTGAGGGCCTTCAGGAGGGGCACCAGTCAGTCTCTTATGCCCTTTTAGCGGTGTATCCCATGCACCATCGGCGGTTATTACGCAGCAAAGCTAAGCTGTTGATTATTGGCGCTCAGTATACGGATGATGGGTAGCGAGCAGGACCCCAGTCAATGACGTGAGGTACGCTTTATCTCTTCAGGGGAGGGTAATAATGAGAATTTTGTGGGATACATTACGGGTATATATGGAAATACCCCTTTTACTGCAAGGGTATGGTGAGATCGAAAATTCACCCCTCCATATTTAACCCATTGATCTGATTGAGTTTTTATGGATTGATGTCAGGCAAGCCTGTATTAGACGTCAGGGTGGGCTTCCACTGACTCCAACGCATCTTTCAGTGTCTCCTCGGGTAGTGCGTTCAACAGCTCTGACAGCACTTCAGCCGCATTCACGGCGCCTGGAGGCAAACTATTGGCTTCAGTGTTCGATACAAGTACCGCCGCCATCCCCGTAACCCTGAGTAGTCTCGCCCGTTCCTGCATGAGTAATTCGATTTCCTGGCTTAACAACTCGACTTCTTGTTTATTCATAATTAACCTGATTTTGATGCGTGAATAGGAGGGGGTAAATAGGGCTAAACCGTAATTCTCTCATAATTTAGCCGTTCACCACTAATCCCGGGCCTCTCTGCATGGGCTGGAGCCACACGCCTTCTCACCATTTGCGGCGTGCATATATGGTCAGTCGGCAAAATAATGGCTTACGGTTGCAGCGTGGTATTCTTCACGATGCTGCTAATTCGCTCGGTAATTTTCGAGACCGGAGTTGCGTAGGCAAATTTTGTTAAAAATTTTCCATCAGGTCCTAGCAGGTACATTCCAGCACTATGGTCGACGGAATAACGGTTGGGATCACCGCCCGGTTCATGATACTTCTCATAGCGAACTTTAAAATTGTCAGCCACGCGACGAATTACTGCGGGGGAGCCGGTAAGGCCGATGATTTTGGAGTGAAAAAAAGCGGTGTACCGGTCCAATACGGCGGGCGTGTCACGCTCCGGGTCAACCGTGATGAAGATCGGTTGCAGGCGCCCTGACAGGTCGCCCAGCCGTTTCATGATGACTGACATTTCTCCCAGTGTGGTGGGGCATATGTCCGGGCAGTATGTATAGCCAAAGGTAATGAGCTGATAACTGCCGGCGAAATCTTTATCGGTGATTGCCTGACC
>JBFFJV010000070.1:0-10800 GCA_041555695.1 Thiohalomonadaceae bacterium
ATAGACGGGGTATTCAGGCGAGCAACAGGGAAGGTGGTGAGAAGTGGGGCTTAAGCACTTGCGACGTAGCAGCCCCTCTACGGGCAGTCATGTGACATCGAATCATACTACCTGATTTCAATCGTCAGGCCGGCCCAGGGCATCCCCACATGCTGTAACGACGCCCTTAGTGCCTGCTCCTGAAAGCGACCATAAACCATCGATTCCCCACTCAGGATAAGCTGTTTACTGCTCCAGTCGACCTGGAACTTCCCGCCCCCCAGGATCGCCAGCTCAGGCTGCTCAAAGTTAAGGATCTCGGGTGACTGCCAGTGGTAGGGCAGGTGCTGCTCACTCATAAAGTGGGCAAGGATTTGATTGTGGAAACTGTGCTGGTCCTTACTGGCAAACAACAGCCAGGGCTCCCCCTTCCAGCTGATCTGCACGAACTTACCGCGCACCTCATTGAGGTGGCGCATCGCCTCTACTGTCGGGTAGGTCTTTATCTGCAGCACAATTATCACCTGTTCTTATGGGCGGCTATAAATGGTGTCATATTTACGTACAGTATAAAGCAGACGGCTTTTTGAACCACTGACAAAAATCAGCAGGATTGCACTACGTATAATCAGTTCACTATATCTGCAGGGAACCGATGAACAGGCCCAAAGGTTCCATAGATAAATGGTTATCTGTAGAATTCATCCCATTATCACTTTCAACGGAGCAACAGCGTAATGGGCAGAGCCTACCAGAACCGTAAAGAATCTATGGCGAAAACGTCTGATGCCAAGGCGAAAGTCTACAGCAAATACGGCCGTGAGATTTACGTCTGTGCCAAATCCGGCGGCATCGATCCGGATGGCAATCTGGCACTGCGCAGCATGATCGAGCGTGCTAAAAAGGACCAGGTTCCTGCCCATGTCATCGAAAAGGCGCTCAATAAGGCCAAGGGCGGCGGCGGCGAAGACTTCTCGCCCGCCCGTTACGAAGGTTTCGGCCCTGGTGGCTGCATGGTGATCGTCGACTGCCTCACCGATAACCCCAACCGCACCTTTGGCGACGTGCGCCAGTGCTTCACCAAGACAAAATGCAAAATCGGTACCCCCGGCAGCGTCAGCCACATGTTCGACCACTCAGGGATCCTGGTGTTTAAGGGTGAAGAAGAGGCCGCCCTGGAGGCGCTGATGGAAGCCGATGTAGATGTCACTGACATTGAGTGTGAAGATGAAATGGTATCGGTATTTATTCCCCACACCGAACACTTTAAGGCCAAACAGGCACTGCTAGATGCCCTCGGTGAGATCGACTTTGAGGTGGATGAAATTCAGTTCCTGCCCAGGACCAACACCCCCATTAGCGGTGACGATGTCGAGATGTTTGAAAAGTTTCTCGACATGCTAAATGACCTGGATGATGTACAGAATGTATATCATGATGCAGAACTCTAGCGTCGTCCGGAACTGTCGACGCTAAGACCTGACATGAGCCGTTGCGAGCTGACGAACACCCTGGTCAGCTCGCTCTATCCATCCGTTCCCTTTTAATCTTATGATGAAAGTGCCCGCTTATTTGTCAGAGTTTCGAGAGCGCTAGACTATTGCCGGGAACTATCGTTGTAATCTCTGCTCTTACTGCCCCATATGCGATGTAACAATAGGGCCAGAACTGAACCGATCATCGCGTAGGCCATATCCTTTTGTGCGTCCCAAATATCCCCCTGGGTAATCGCTATCGAACAAAGCTCGTCCGGCTGCTTGCAGAACGCCACCATGGCTAACCATTCCAGGACCTCATACCACGCGCCGACACCCGTAATAAACAAAAAAGCGATTAAGTAACTGAGTCTTCGTGACAGACCTTGATGGTAAAAGACCTCAAAAAATGGCACGAACACCATCAGTCCGAACAGAAAATGAACCACCTGATCGTAGTAATTTCGCTGCCAACCAAACCACTCTGAAAACCAGGCGAAGTAGACCATATTGTCGTAAGTCGTATTTGCACCGATCAGATGCAACACAACAAACGCTGTCAAACCGAGGTAAGTCCAGTCATTAAAGTTATAACGTCTGTCGAGCCATAGCACTACGGGGAAGACTGTTACTACGAGAAAATTTTCCAGCGCCCATATCCCAGGGTCAGTCGGGTTAATCGCCATTAAAACCCACACCATGAAAAAGATGATAACCAGACTCTTTTTAAACATAATGTGGAGTGCCTCAGATTACTTAGCGTGACTCCAGATATACCGGAGATAAAAGTGAGTAACAGGATAGATCATTCCGCAACAATTCATTTATCAGTCACACTATCGTCTTTTCCCGGTATTCATCAGCACACTCGCTGCCACCCATTTCAAAGTCGCGGCAAATCTGGGGCCGTTGTGTATAAATAGTGCATCGCAACGTAGAGCGATCAAGTGCCGTGCACCAGCCATCGTCACGACGCTGCATCACTTCACCCCCCCAGTCACTTATCTCAGTTAATATTTCCGGAACATCGTTATCCCCAATCAGCAGCACTTGTAGCCGACAACAGGCGGCATCACAAGTGTCACAGTTAATTGTACTATCCGGATCTGTCACTGTTGATATGGATGCCATGGTTGAAGGTGGTAGATCATTCATTATTTGTACAGCAGTGATTTAACCCCATCAATATTTGAGGATCCGGCTCAGATGCCACTAATATTAGCAACAATATCGCAGTGACACCGTCTAATCAGGGTTCAGAGCTATTTTATAACACCTCCAGTAATGATTTTTTCACCTCACGACCCCAGCCGACAAAAGAGTTATGCCCATAGAAGATCAGCGGTGTACCTGCCTTTAATGCATTAAGTTCAGCTAATGCAACAGTATCATTACTGGTATTCCTCTCCTCATAACGGATCCCTTCCTGCAAAAAATAGCGCGCCGCCATCTCACAGTAGCCACAACCATCCATGGTATACATCACCAGTTTTGGCTTACCCTCTGCGGTAAAATTCTTGTGCAGGATATCCGCTTCAATGCGTTTCAGATGGTCATCACCAAACACGGCTCCCATCTTGAACGTGATATCCAGCAGATTAGAACCCGCAACACGTTCATTTCCCATCACCAGATAGGGCGCCATCTTCACAGAACCAAACTCCTTCCAGCGACTATTCTGCTCCCCACCCGGTATGACAACGATTTCCTCGTAGTCCAGATATCGTTTATCAAGTAACTTTTTCACGTCATTGCATGGCTTACCGCAATTATCAATAGTGAACAGTAACGCCAGCGGGTTACCCGCATCATCAAATGCACCCTTGTGGCTAAAAAAATCCGTGTAGCCCTTATATAGGGCCGCTGCCAGCAGCGTGAGTATGAGAAAATTCTTCACCTTACCTCCATGTATTGTTGTTTATGTTCTGGCATGCCTCTAATACGTATATGCCCAGGTCATTCCATTTAAATATAAAACCCGCTACCACTAATTACGGTTGCCACAAAACTTGCTCAGGTCGCTCATTGTTGCATATTCGGTGACAGCGATTCCCGCCGCCTTGAAATCGATCGCGTCCGGGTAGGGGCTTGCATCTTCGGCTCGCTGTTTCGCCTGTTGCATCCACTGCTGCGACCAGCTCACGACCTTTTGCCACTCCCTCTCTTCCATCACAGCCTCCGCTTGCTCCAGCAACTGCCAGAAGCTCTCCCGAGAAAGTCCATGGAATATCGTGCTTAATTGGGAAATATCCTGAGTGCCTAGCGCACGAACGATTCGCTCGCCACGCTCCTGCATCAATGCCTGCAGTGCAAGTTCAAAGTGGTGTGACAGGGTAGTGCGAATCCTGGTATACGACGGCTTGACCTGCTCAGCTGGTGATGCTGCGGTAGCAATAAATGTACTGATAGCATCGAGTGCGGCAAGCCGTTTTTCCAGGCTAGAGACCGAACGCGCCAGCTCTCCGCAATATTCGTCAACCCACGCCGCCCCTAACTCTATCCTGATCTGCTCGACACTATTCACCCGCAGCTCACTCCTGACCCAATCTCTTAGGTCGCTCTCGCACCACTTTGATTATTTAGACTCGCCGGTATCATCAAATTTAAAGCTGGGTATGTCGGATTTTCCAATGATGGTAAGAATAACCCCAACACAGATAAAGAAAAAAGTTGAGGCCATAAGACTGGCAGATATAGGATTATCAGCACCTACACTATCAAGCCGAAGATACAGCATACCCCCCGCAACGACCGCCAATACAAAACTTACAACTCCCAGTACAAGCGAGGATTTCTGCAACACACCTTTTCTTTTAGCCACGTATACCTGCCCCTTGTTATAACATCGTGAAAAAGACTATAACCCTTTGTGTTTAACGATGACTAATCCAAATTACGGGCATCACGCACGCGTCACCGTAGTCTGACAGATTAAGAGACTAACTAACCTGCCTTATCTCGGCTGTAATAGATAGATACGCTGGCAAGTGCCTTATGCAGACTGCCAGCTCATATCTTCTGCCGTTCAAAGCGCCCAACCACAACACCATCTTTAATTAACTCAGCAAAGCCACTGTCACCGTCAACGCGTAGTTGAAAACTCTCTTCAATTTCAGTATCTGCGGCCTGTACACAGGTCATCACGATAGTCTGAGCATCCATCCCACGCCAGAAGCAGCGTCGTATAGCCTCGTTTGTGCTATCGCCACTATTTTGTGATGCTTCCTTCTGGCCGAAGATATTGGTTCTCCCTTCAAACGTCACCTGCAGTTTGGAGAACTCCTTGATAAAATCAGAGTGTTGCTCGCCTGTGGCGACCCAATTCCCTGCGCCAGGATGAGCGGAACATGCCATTAATAGAACGGCAAGAGCGGGGAGTGCAAACATACGAATCATCTTCATCGGTCAGCTTCTTCTTTATATAGAGGGTAACGGACTGGGCTGGATGCTAGTGTAACACCTCTGTAATCCCCACACTCTGTCTCAGTGATACTGATTCTCATCACCATCTATTCATCTCATGAGACTTAAAGACCGAGTGTGATATTGCCCTGTAGGAGGTCGAGCGTAAATACTGCTAGTAGCAAAATCTCGATAGTGGATATATCAATGCGCCATCAGCATCCAGGATGAATGTGCCATGCATTAAAGCTGAAAACAATCCTGTAGAGATCACAGCAAGACTGACCACCCTCATCCTGAAACACACTACTAATCAGGTTACGCGTTTTACTCGGCTTACTTTTCTGAATTCCGAGCTGAACTGGAGCCAATGAACTTCTAGCGTGTCTTTTATTCTGGCCGGCAACGATAGACTTCATATACTTGCCGGCCGTTAACAGGCTTGCCGACTGGCACAACGGCATCCCCCTCAAGCTCTACGGCGGAATTACGTGCCAAAGTATCACTCTCCTCCTGAATTTTGTGCTCATGACGTTCCAGTCCAGCCACTTTTTCTGCGGTCTTCACCGTCGTCTTTCCGACGCGTTTACAAGAGGTGATTTCAGCAGCGGTGAGTACTCTCACATGCTCACCCTGCTCAGACAGCTCAACCCATGTACAGGCTGTCATACCCTGAATAAGCAGCATGGCTATACATATTTTCATCATACGCATGACTCTATCTCTCCCTGTTTTATGACGTAGCGACTCTAACAATAGTAGACCACATCCTCCTTTCATTCAGACAAACAAAAAGGGCAAGCCCGGCAAGGCTTGCCCTTTAAGTTTTAACTCACACTAACAGCTAGTGGCTCATTGACTGAACCATAGCGGTTAAGTGAATTTAGATGGCGACAATGTTCTCAGCCTGAGGGCCTTTGGGGCCGTCAGTTACGCTAAACGTAACTTGCTGTCCCTCTGTCAGAGTTTTGAAGCCGGTGCTGGCAATCGCACTAAAGTGTGCGAAGACATCGGGACCACCTTGCTGCTCGAGGAAACCAAAACCTTTAGCTTCGTTGAACCATTTAACGGTGCCATTTACTGTATTAGACATAATAATATCCTGAAATTAATAATATAGAGTGCCCACAAGAGGCGTGTATAGCGAAAAATCGAGACGGGTACTTAGAAACTGCAGGACGAGGAATTACGAATAAAACTACGAAATGGAGATTATAAACAAGAGGCTTTCTTTCCAGCTGCCAGCACTATATTAATCTCTACTGAATATGTCAAGCTTTAAATACACGAGCTTACACCGTAAAGACGATAATCGTGGCCCAAGGGACTCACCACAGTAAATCTAACAGACATATACGACTAAGGATAAAAGGGGCCGCAGGCCATCGCCTGTATGCTGTCTCTCATTGGCCATCCAGCCCTTTAGACGCCAGACGTATAGATCACGCTGTTTTATTCTGCCGGAATTGCCAGAAATACCACGGCCAGCAGGATCACGGATAGCATCATAAACATCATGCGCATCCACAAGGTCATACGGGCATGTGGTGCGCAGTCACGATAACAGAAGTTTAACGCCAGCAGCGTTTGTAGAAAGTAATACGTCGCAAAGGCCTGCGAGGCGATAGTGATAATATGCAGCAGGTCAACTGACCACACCAGCAGTACAGCGCACACTGAAATTCCGACATAACTTAGCTCTGTTGAGAATTTACTGCCCGTATTCTGATTCAACAGGCCGCCCGCACCTCCGGTGTCTGCAACCGCAGCGCTAAACTGGCTCATAATGGCCGCACCGATCAACATAATGGGCAACACTACCGCCACCAACCCGGTTATTTCGACAATACCGGCCAGCTTCACATTCAGCAGGTCCAGATGCTGTACCACCGGCATTAGCGCAATAACTGCGAGTACATAGAGAATACCGGAAATAACCTGCGCCCTGCGCATCGTCATAACACGCACCTCCGGAGAGTATTTTTCGCCCAGGAAACGCGATGTTTCAAACCCCTGCACCACCAGCAGGGCACCGGCCATAATGCGCAGCTGCGTCGTCCACTCCCGCTCGTGGTAATGAAAATTTAGTGTCTCAGATGAACCCATAAAGTTGAGACCATAGATCAGCAGTCCCACTAGCAGGGCAGCAACGATGGCCAGCTGGATTGTCATGGATACCGCCTCCAGCTTCTCCAGCCCGCCAAGCCCTTTGATATAACCCACCACCGCGATAAAGGTGATGATAATCGTCGTCAGCCACCGCTCTCCGGTAAGACTCTGTATATCCATATAATTCATTAAAAATGACGAGAGCAGCGAGAGGTAAAATGCGACGGCGACCATATATGCCATGCAGAGGGCGATATTGCCAAGCATCTCTATCTGCTTGGTAACAACACACAGTGAGCCATCAAGCATACGCGGTTCAACATGCAGAATATTAAAGCGGATCACCGTGCCGATGGAGTAGGCGAGCATCACAATCGCAATTACCGCAATCGGCGACAATGGCCCCACAACACTCGCCAGGAGCGGCGCCATGATGAGAAAGCCACTACCGATAATCGAAGACAACGGAGTGAGGGTTGCCTTCCAGTGATCACTTTTACTTAAGCGGGGATGCCGAAGAAAATAGACCACAATAATTGCAGCCATAATCAAAATGCCATTGAGTAGTAGATCTGAAGCCATGCCGGAACCACCATTGCGGGTTTGAGTCAGTCACCTACGCCTCCATGCATGTGCAAACTCTATTAATTATAGTTTCTATGAAACTAATTATTTTCTGTATGGCTGTTGCGTATCCCTGTCTAATACCACTCTGTTGCCATCGTCTCTACAACCATGACAAAGGGCTCATCGTAACGTCACTGAGCCGCCCTGCTTGCTATGCTGCTGAATAGACAGGAATTTGCGCCAGTGACAATTACATATGATTTTTACTCTCATTTGTCACTGCCCCCACTCTTATATGTTCAGTATAGCCCATGTGGGTCATGGCTTAATCCGGACTCCACGCTGTAGTTACAGGTCGCCTTCCGTGCCAGCGCTAATAATCGAATAAATATTATTGCGTACCTGCATACCCAACTCCCGCAGTTTTACCGGCAGCGAGGCATCACCCATCGTCTTATCCATATTAAGCGTTATCAGCCAGGCCTGACCCTCATCATCCTCCACCAGTGAGATCCTGCATGGCAGATATCCGGCAAAGGCCAGGCTGTGCTTCACCATCTGTGCTGCGATTATCGCATCGCAAAACTGGAAAATCTCCATCCGATTGGATTCACCCCCCATCGCCTTGACCTGCTCAGACAGGGGAAGATGACTCACCAGTTTGAAATTCAGCATATTGGCCCGTAACTTCATTGAGGCAATGGCATCATCGGCCTCAACACCTTCATCGACCTTGCAACGGATCATACCCATCACATCATCGCTGCACTGTTCAGAGAGCGAATACATCTGCGTCTCCGCGACACTAACACCACTAAAACCCAACAAAAACAGTGTAGTAAGCAAAAACTTTTTCATGACAACCTCATCTATTCATTAGTCACAGGGTAGGAGACTACAGGCACATCATAGTCCCGTCGCAGTCGATTTCCAGAGCACGGTAGCGCAGAAGACTCGAAGGTGGAATATAATTGTTTCCAATATTGGCGAAAATGGTGTCGCTCCCCGGTTGTCTTGCGGGGGGCCTCAGGCTCTGCTCCCTTTTATTGGGAGCGCCCTGTTATATGCTGCCACTGGTAACCTTGTAATAGACAACGGCAAATAACCCTGCAAATACCAGTACAGTTACCAGCAGCTTCAACCATATATACTTCAATTTCTTCTCCTGCTAAAAATCCATCAGATTCTCTGGCCCATTCAACGCTCGATGCCGTCAGCCGTTGATTAGAGACGCCAGGCGCTTGCGGTAGGCTGTGGCCTTTTCAGCATCTGTGGGGGACAACATGTTGGTGATGGTGATAATCATCTCCTTAGCGGCCCCGCCCTTGTAATCGCGGTCTGATTCCAGCAGCGTGAACAGCTGGTCGATGGCGCCATTAAAATCATAACGGGCAACCAGGCAGATGGCCATATCGAAGCGCGCATCCAGGTCATTCGCGTGTTGCGACAATTTCTCCTGTAGCCGCTCCACCCCCTCGGTCTTTGCTGCAAGGCCGGAAAATGTGATCTGACCGATGAGCGACTTACCCATGCTGCTCTCTTTATCCCTGTCCGGTAGCTTGTTAAACAGGCCCCGCGCCTGCTCCATCTCACCGATATCGATGAAAATCTGCACCATATCCATCGCCACGCGTGTATTTGCCGGGTCCATCTTAATGGCCTGTGACATCAGTACGATGGCCTCGCCGGTATCACCGGCCAGGTGTTTCTCACGTGCCTGCTGGCGCAGTTCATCGGATTGATGGAACACTCCCAGCCCCTTTAGCAGCACCCGCAGTTCCTGCTCCTGAAGCTGCCCCTCCTGGGTAAAGGTCACCTCACCATTGCTAAAGACCAGCAACGCCGGCACATTCTCAACAGCGTACCGCTTCACCAGTTCAGGTTGTTCGTCGATATCCACCCTGGCAAACACAAAATCCCCGGCAAACTCATTTGCCAGGTCGTGGATGACATCAGACATCACCACACAGGGCTCCGACCACATGCCCATAAACTCAACCAGCACGGGTAGCTTATGTGAATTCTCAATCACATAGCGGTCAAAGCCCGATTCGCCTACCTCAATAGCCAGTGCTTCTTTAGTCATCGGTTTACTCTTCTATCTATTGAATGATTTACTTAATGTTAATAGGGATTATTAAATATATAACAATACTGCCATGGACGGGCAGCAGGGACACTTACCCATACTTTTATAATGGACATTTCTATTCATTATCAGTCTACACGCCGCAATGTCGCTCAATTATTGCCCCATCCGTGGTCACTTCTTTAATTCCACATCTTGAAGTCAGCTCTCACCATCAGGCGAGCAGAGAGACTCTATCAATTGCTCTACCTGTTGAGTGCAACAGCCGATCCCCAATGTGGCGTAGGTCTGTGCCTTAACCGCTTCCACTGTTGTCGCGCCATTCATAATGGCATCAATAATCTCTCTTTTCAGGACCTCATTACAGGTACACAGATTGCGGTCTAAATCCTTGCTAACGTCAGGGGGAAGTTGATTCAGAATATCTTTTTTCATAATAAAATTGCATTCGTGGCATGTCAGATGCTGCCAGCTATTAATGGCACTCACAATGCTGTTTTCAACACTTCGGCGCGGGGCGAGTTAGCAGAAAAGCAATAATCGCGATAAACAGGCCGCTAAGCCCCGCCATCAACCATGGGTTATCAATACGCAGATACATAATAACCCAGCTGGCAGCGAGCATGATGATGGCGGTTATCTTACTGGTGCGCGAAACCGCACCCTGCTGCTCCCAGTCGATTAACAGCTTGCCCAGATGTGGATGGGTATAGAGCCAACGATGCAACCGCTCCGATCCCTTCGCGGCAAACCACGCGGTTAACAGCAGAAACGGAACTGTCGGTATACCAGGCAGCACCACACCGATAATGGCCAGCGCCAGAAAGAGGTAAGCCAGTATCAGGGAGGCCACACGGGTGAGGTGGATTATCATGAATGACGAGACACTCGTGCTAGGGGGAGGGTGACCATTTTGATCTGCGAGTTATCAAAGTTTATCTGATACCACTTATTTCATTTATCCATTCCTCCGATTACGCTTTGCTAATCGGAGCTACGGGCTCTGCAATCTTTGGATATCTCATCCTTGGTTACCTGATATCCTTCTTTGGGTTATAACTACTATCATTATTTTTTTTCAAGTACTCTGGCCTCTTGAACTTTTAATTCATTTATACCAACTAGTTTTTACTCTGACCCTAATTATTCAAAATAGTAACTCATGATTCCAGTCGCAAT
>JBFFJV010000071.1:0-10693 GCA_041555695.1 Thiohalomonadaceae bacterium
CCAGATCCGTCCCGCCCATAAGGCTCAGCAGTGTATTAAGCACTTCTGTCGCTTACGTGGCACGGTACGTCACGTGGAGAAAAAACAGCAATACACCTACCTACAGCTTGCCGGGGAGTTACAGGTTGCTATCCACAACCAGCGACTGCCGCAACTCCTCCACGCCGGTATAGATCCGGCCGAACTGAGGGGTAAAACCATCCTCGTTCGCGGCTGGATTGGCCAACGAAAAGGCAAACCCTACATCAAGATACAGCATGCCCTACAACTGCAATCATTGAAGCCATAACCTATTATGATCGTCACTTTCACAACGGATAGTCGTAGTCGATGATCAACGGGGCATGGTCAGAGAAACGCTGCCCTTTATATATACTTGCGCCCTGAACACACTCCCTGAGCCCCGGCGTGATCACCTGATAGTCGATACGCCACCCCACATTATTGGCCCACGACTGCCCCCGGTTCGACCACCAGGTGTAGTGATCTGGTCCCTGCTCCACCTCACGGAAGGCATCTATCCACTTCATCGGCCCAAACAATTGGTCCAGCCAGGCGCGCTCTTCGGGAAGACAGCCGGAATTTTTCTGATTCGATTTCCAGTTCCGGATATCGATCTCCTTGTGCACGATGTTGTAGTCGCCACAGATGATGTATTCCCGCCGTTTGCGCCGTTGTGCCCTTAGTACCTCAGCGTAGCGCTCCATAAAGCTGTATTTAACCTGCTGACGCTCCTCCTTGGCCGAACCGGACGGGAGGTAAAGCGAGGCGACGGATAACTTGCCAAAGTCCGCCTGGATATACCGCCCCTCCGCATCCATATCCTCAAAGCCCTCACCGAGGCCGCGGATCACCCTGTCAGGCTTCTGCTTTGAGTAGATCGCCACCCCGGAATAGCCCTTCTTCTCGGCATCAAAGAAGTAGGCGTGATAGCCCTCGGGGTAGTGCAGCTCCGCCTCCAGCTGGTGCTCCTGCGCCTTGGTCTCCTGGATACAGACCACATCGGGCTGTACCGCGACCATCCACTCGAAAAAGCCCTTTTTTGCCGCCGAGCGGATGCCGTTAAGGTTGGCTGAGATGATTCGCATAGTCACACCTTGCGTGAAAAAGAGGCACAGCATAAACCAGCCACGACACAAATGGCACGGCACTGCTACAATATGCCCCCTTTCCAATTACAGACGTATAGCGGGGTTTGCCATGCAGGACTACAAACGTGAGTTTATCGAGTTTGCCATTGAGAACGAGGTCCTGCGCTTCGGCAGCTTTACCCTGAAATCCGGCCGTGTCAGCCCCTACTTCTTCAATGCCGGGCTGTTCAATACCGGCGAGCACCTGACCCGTCTAAGCCGTTTCTACGCTGCGGCCATCGTCGACTCCGGCATCGAGTTCGACACCCTGTTCGGCCCCGCCTACAAAGGCATTCCGCTGGCTGCTATTACCGCCCTGTCGCTGTTCGACCAGCACCAGCGCAATATCCCCTACTGCTTTAATCGTAAAGAAGCCAAGGATCACGGCGAAGGCGGCAGCATCGTTGGTGCCCCCCTGGCCGGTAAGGTATTAATCATTGACGATGTGATCACCGCCGGTACCGCTATCGGCGAGGCGATGGAGATCATCGATGCCGCTGGCGCCACCGCCTCAGGCGTAGTCATTGCACTGGACCGCCAGGAGCGCGGCAAAGGTGAGAAGTCTGCCATTCAGGAAGTCGAGCAGAACTTTGGCATGAAAGTAGCCAGCATCATTACCCTGGCCGATCTGATGGAGTACCTGAAGGACGATGCGAAGATGGCTGAGCACCTGGAAGCCGTCAGCGCCTATCGTTCCCAGTACGGCATTTAGGGGCGAGCCGAGATTATGCGCCTGCCACCCAGGGACAATGAGGCCAATCTGGTCAACGAGCACTACGCGGTGATCTACACCCCGCGTAAGGCACGCAACCGTTTTCCCGAAAACTGCGTTACTCTCTATGAAGATGAACTGGAAGCCATCGACGCGGCAGATGAAGAGAAGGGACTGCATGCCGCCAAGGTGGTGGGACCATCACGCTCATCCGAAGGCTTCAGGCTCTACTACCTGGCCCACTGGCTCACCTAGTTGGACTCTCGCCCGGCGCCATCCAGCTCGCGCAGCAGGGTATGAACTAACGCTTAGCCAGACTATAACGGGACAGATATCCACCGTCACACCAGGACTGTAGGCTCAGCCGATAATCAGCTTTAGCCCCACCAGCATCGTCACCACCTCAAACACCCGCTTGATCGCCCGATTACCCTTTGTGATCGCCAGATGCGCCCCGAGATAGCCTCCCAGCAGCGAACCGAGCAGCAGCGCCGGTAACCAGTCCCACTGGATCTCACCGAGTACACCCAGGGTAAGGGCTCCGCTACCATTCCAGAACATTCCTACCAGTATCAGGGTGTAAGCAACCGCCCGCTGATAATCAAGGCCAAACCAGCGCACCAGCCACAGGGTGACGAAGAGCCCGGTCCCCGAGGTGAGCGAACCATTCAGCACCCCAATGACAAAGAGCCCCGCGCCCCCCAACCATAAGCCGCTACCCTCACGATTCTTCGGACGATGCTGCTGCCCCAGTTCACGCTGCAACATGGAGTAGACGCCGAGGGAAAGCGTCAGCAGGCCCAGCGCGAACTGCGCCATCCGATCCGGTACCTGCAGGATCACACTCGCTCCCAGCACCACACCCGGCACCCCGGTCACCAGAATAAACAACACAAAACGCCGCTCCAGACGGCTCTCACGGACATGGCGTAGCGTCGCCCCCACCCCCAGGGCCACAGTGGCCAGCTTGTGGGTCGCCAGGGCAATGGCAAAGGGTAGTCCCAGAAAAATAAGTGCCGGCAGCTGTAGCAGACCGGCCCCGCCACCGGCAAATGCCGAAAAGGCATTGGCCACTAATGAGACCATGAACAGCAGTAACTGCTCTAAAGAAAATAGCTCGGGGAACATTCCGGTGCCTGTGAAATCAAAACCAACACACAGTATACTGAAGCCAAACACCAACAAGCAGCCAAACTGGATTTGAAACCACCATGAGCCGATGCCACCTAAAAAGCCTTCTTGCCCTAAGCCTTCTCGCCCCACTGCTGCTCAGCAGTACAGCCTACGCCAAAAAGATCGTCTGCTGGACCAATAACGAAGGGATACGTGAGTGCGGTAACTCAGTTCCCCCGGAGTATGCACAAAAGGAGACCCGCACCATT
Source organism: Thiohalomonadaceae bacterium (assembly GCA_041555695.1). Lineage (GTDB taxonomy): Bacteria > Pseudomonadota > Gammaproteobacteria > Thiohalomonadales > Thiohalomonadaceae > JAPHSX01. The sequence continues at coordinate 3,225 of JBFFJV010000071.1, forward strand.
AATGAGCGTGGCAGGACCACCGATATTCAGGAACGTGCCAGGACCCCCGAAGAGATCGCCGCTGAGAAGGCCCGCATCGCCGAAGAGGAGCGCCTGGTCGCCGAGAAAGAGCAACGGGAAAAGGAGCAGCAGACCTATGACCGCGTGTTGCTTTCCACCTATCTTACTGAGAACGATATCATCCGCTCACGCGACCGCCAGTCAGCCTCGTTAGATGCCACCATTGAAATCACCAAAATCACGATAGACAAACTGCAGGAGAAGCTTTCCGCTCAGAAAAAGAAAGCGGCCACCTATGAGCGCCAGGGAAAAAAGCTCCCGGAGAGATTGCAGGAGGATATCACTTCTCTGCAGGAGCAGATTAATGCTAAAAAGGGCTTCATCCAGTCCAAGGAGGTTGAGAAGCAGAAACTACACGAAAAATACCAGGCAGAAATGGTTCGTTTCCGTGAACTCAAGGCCGACGGCGTAAAACTCCGCTAAAAACGGGCTGCGAGACTAGCGGAACACCGGGGCTGCCAGCAGCGGCCACTGTACTTCCCACTCGCCCATCGGCGAGCGCTTGAAGCCGCTACGCACATACTGGTTAATGCGACCTTCTGTCATCGCCAGCATCAAATTGGCGATGGCATTGATATTCGCGCCCTCGCGCAACTCACCCGCCAGTTCTCCCTCGCGTAACACCTGCTTGAGCTGAGTCTCGGTACGATCAAAAAACTGACCGATACGCAGGCGCAGCCGCTCAGTCTCACCGGTCAGCACCTCGCCCATCAGGATACGACTAATGCCGGGATTCCTCGCGGCAAAACCCAGCATTACCGTTAGGATCTTTTCGCAGCGTGCCGCCGCAGCCTTCTCGTCACTGAGAATACGGTTAGTGAGACCAAACACCGTCTCCTCCAGAAACTCAATCAGCCCCTCGAACATCTTCGCCTTACTTGGAAAGTGGCGGTAGAGTGCCGCCTCTGAAACACCCACGGCACGTGCCAGCCCCGCAGTAGTGATGCGCTCGCCCGGGCTATTTTCCAGCTCCTGCGCCAATGCCTCCAGGATCTGCTGTCGGCGTGATGGTTTTTGCTGCTTCTCTTCACTCATTTTATTGTTTTCCAGTCACTATTCACTTTTACCTGCAACGGTTTCGCCTGTTCCAGACGACCGTTCGCTCAACTATTTTGAATCAGTGTACCGACACCCTGGTCGGTAAAGATCTCCAGCAGCAGAGCATGCTCCACCCGACCATCGATAATATGTGCACTGTTTACACCACTGTGAACCGCATCAAGGGCGCAGGCGATCTTCGGCAACATGCCACCGTGAATCGTGCCATCCTTAATCAACTCATCCACTCGTGCCGAGCTCAATCCGGTCAACACCTCGCCCTGCTTGTCGAGCAGCCCTGCGGTATTCGTCAACAGCACCAGCTTCTCGGCCTTCAGACATTCCGCCAGCTTGCCCGCGACCACATCGGCATTGATGTTATAGGACTCGCCATCATCCCCCACGCCAATCGGGGCAACCACGGGAATGAAATCACCATGCACCAGCATGTCGACGACCTCACCATTGATCTCCTTGACCTCACCGACATGCCCGATGTCGATAATCTCAGGGACACTCATCTCCGGGGCACTGCGGGTAAATTTCAGCTTTCTGGCACGGATAAAATCCGCGTCCTTACCGGTAAGGCCCACTGCCCTGCCGCCGTGCTGGTTAATCAGCGAGACGATCTCCTTGTTGACCAACCCTCCCAGCACCATCTGCACCACATCCATGGTCTCACTGTCGGTAACCCGCATGCCATCAATGAACTTGCTCTCTTTGCCCAGACGCTCCAGCAGGCTGCCGATCTGCGGACCACCACCATGCACCACCACCGGGTTCATACCCACGGCCTTGAGCAACACGACATCACGGGCGAAACCCTGTTTCAGCTTCTCATCGGTCATGGCGTTACCGCCGTACTTAATCACCAGCGTCTTGCCCGCAAAGCGGCGAATATAGGGAAGCGCCTCACTCAATACGTGAGCATTATTCATCGCTGTTTCAATATCCAGACTCATCTCAGTTCCCGTTAGAATGGTAGTTTCAGTGTCGGCTCCAGCTGCAATAGCAGCGTTCTGAAGCGCTCTTCAATTCTTAGCAGTGCAGCCCGGTTGTCGGCCTCAAAACGCAGCACCAGAGTCGGCGTGGTGTTGGAGGCACGCACCAGCCCCCAGCCATCAGCATACTCTACCCGTAAACCGTCAAGGGTAGTAAGGTCGGCATCGGCAAAGAAATCCTGGCTCGCCAGCAACCTCTGCATAAAACGATAATGCTCCCCCTCTGCCATCTGCAGGTGTAATTCAGGGGTGTTAACGGCATCGGGCAGCGAGGCAAAGAGGGCACGGGTATTTACCTCGCGCGACAAAATATCCAGCAACCGCGCTGCTGCAAAGAGTGCATCGTCAAATCCATACCACCCCTCTTTAAGCAGTATGTGACCACTCATCTCTCCGGCCAGCAGCGCTCCGCGCTCACGCATCCGCGCCTTGAGCATGGAGTGTCCGGTACGCCACATAGAAGCCACTCCGCCTGCCCGTTCGATCTCCTGGCCCAGATGGCGACTGCACTTGATGTCGTATATTACCTCTGCACCGGGGTGACGCCCTAACAGATCGCGGGCGAACAGCATCATCAAACGATCTGGCCAGATGATCGCCCCCTCACCACTCACCACCCCGAGACGATCACCATCACCGTCAAAGGCTATGCCCACATCTGCGCCCTCACGCCTCACTGCCTGCTGCAATGAACGAAGATTCTCTGGACGATTGGGATCCGGATGGTGATTGGGAAAGGAGCCGTCGACATCACAGTAGAGCGGGATCACCTCGCAACCCAGCCGTTGCAACAGTTCAGGTGCCGTACGCCCTGCCATGCCGTTACCACAATCGACCACCACCTTGAGGGAGCGCCGTAACTGGATCACCGCTGCCATCTCATCAAGATAGGGCTCACGCAGATCATCCCGGGCCAGGGTGCCCTCGCCGCTAGCAAGATCCGCCTCAACGATACGCCGGTGCAAGGCGCTGATAGCATCGCCCTGCAATGCCTCTTCAGCCAGCATGATCTTGATGCCGTTGTAGGCGGGCGGATTGTGACTGCCAGTAACCATGACCCCGGACCCCGCGCAACGGCGATAGGCCGCATAGTAGAGCAGTGGTGTCGGGACCTCCCCCACATCCAGCACATTCAGGCCACAGGCAAGCAGCCCCTCGTTCAGTGACTGTTGCAGTGCGGGAGAGCTGGCACGCGCATCCCGGCCACTGGCAATCGAATCGATACCTCGCGCTTGTGCCTCAGTACCGATAGCGCGGCCGATCTGATAGGCGGCCGCGCTATCCAGCCCTTCACCGACTATGCCCCGAATATCATAGGGGAGGAAGATCGATGCAGGGAGAGCCGTCACGACTTATCTGTATCCCCTTGAGGTGGAATTTCTGCTTCGCTCTCTTCTACCGTGATCTCACCGAAGTCCATAAACATCATATCGGTCACGCCTTCGTCTCCCTGCTCGGCCTTTCCTTTAATGTCTTCATCAGGCTTCACCTGACGGAGTACCGGCTCCATCATCACCAGCGCCTGCTCCACCTCAACCATTTTCACCGGATAGGAGTGGAAACGCTTACCACGGCTGCTCTCCAGCATAAACTCCGCCATACCTCGCAGCTCCCGCTTGATCGTTGAGGAAGCAAAGAGTGCATAGAAGAACATTATCGCTGCAATCACTAACGCAGCCACACCGAATGTAGCCAGGAAACCGAGCTTTTTCGCCTCGGTCATACCAATACCATCGGTCGCCCAGTAGGAGAGCTGCCAGGAGCTACCGGAAATCATCGCGCGATGCGTAGGTGTTTCACTCTTCAGGCCGGCACTGCCGATGATACCCAGCACCGGTCCATCCCACCCCTGCTGCAACTCCACATAGCCGGACTCCAGTGCTAACTCCTTGAGCCAGACTTTCATCTTCGAAGGGGAGAAACTCACCATCAAACTGGCTATCACCGCGCCTTCGCCCATAACTGGGCGTACCAGATCGAGGTGCGCAAACTCTGACCCATGCAGGTGCATCTCCAGCGGTGGCCTCTCGGTACCCGCCTCGGCCTGACGAGCCAGATCCAGGCAGGCGTAGCCAATCGGGGGACGCACACTCATATCCGGATCCGTATCCGTCGGTAGCACCACACGAATTCTTTCCGCTTCAGGGAAATAAGTTTCCAGGCTCTTCTCAAACAGCCGCAGGGCCTCCCGGTCAGCGGCACCAACCGCTACCGCCAACGCCCGATCCGCCTTCGCCTGCATTGCCACCTGATCGCCCAAAGCAATCAGCCGGCCACCCAGTAACGCCGCCATCTTCTCCGCGTCCGCCACATGCTGTACCTGCTGCGCCTTCTTAACCAGTCCGGCATATTGCAGGTAAGCGACGTAACCGCACACCAGTACCACCAGTACCACCAGAATGATTGGCGGCAGACTGAGTTTCATCAGAGTAAGACCGCGCTCCGAATCCTTTGCCGCTGTCTCTCCACCATCCTGCTTCTTGCCTGTTCCAAACACCGCACTTTTCCTTTTCGACTATTTCGAAATACTACTTAACTCAATGTTTACCGGTATGGCCGAAGCCGCCCTCACCCCGCTGCGAGGCATCAAAGTCACTCACAATATCGAATTCCGCCTGCACCACGGGGATGAACACCATTTGCGCAATACGCTCACCAATCTCGATGGTGAAAGGCTCCTGTCCCCGGTTCCAGCAGGAGACAAATACCTGTCCCTGATAATCCGAATCGATAAGGCCGACCAGATTCCCCAGCACGATCCCCTTCTTGTGACCCAGTCCGGAGCGCGGCAGCAATACCGAGGCGAGCTTGGGGTCGCCAATATGAATCGCAAGACCGGTGGGAATAAGGATGCTTTCACCGGGGGCGATCACCATCGCCTTGTCGATCATCGCCCGCATATCCATCCCAGCCGAACCGTCGGTGGCGTAGTGAGGAAGTGGAAACTCGTGACCCAGGCGCTCATCGAGAATCTTCAGTTGGATCTTCTGCATGACATACTGTCCGTTAAATGTAGTTAATTAATCTTCTTTGCGAAACCGTTCGGCCACGACATCAAGCAGGCAACCCGCCAGCTCACTTTTACTGCTACGTGGTAGCGACCGCTCACCATCCAGCCAGATGAGCTGCAGTGCATTTTCATCACTATTGAAACCCGCGCCCCCGGCACGCTCACCCACCCAGTTGGCGGCGATCATATCGAGCCGCTTTTGCTCCAGCTTGGCGCGTGCGTTCTCAGCAAGATTCTCGGTCTCGGCGGCAAATCCAACGGTAAACGGGGCATTATCCAGGGCACTCACCGTGGCCAGGATATCGGGGTTGCGTGTCAGTTTCAGGGTCAGCTGCCCCGCTGTCTTCTTCACCTTCTCATCGGCCACCGACTCGGCACGATAATCAGCCACAGCGGCACAGGCGATGAATATCTCGCCGGGATCGGCTAACACCGCCTCAAGCATCTGTTCAGCACTCTCCACATCCTTACGCTCCACTCCCGCAGGCGTCGGCAGCGCCACCGGCCCGGCCACCAGCCTTACCTGAGCCCCCATACGGGCCGCGGCCGCGGCAATCGCAAAACCCATCTTGCCGGAGCTGTGGTTACTGATGAAACGCACCGGGTCAAGCGCCTCGCGGGTTGGCCCCGCAGTGACGGTCACCCGAACCCCCTGCAATCGGCCATCGGCAAACTGCTGCTGACAGGCCCGCAGTAATTCAGCCGGCTCCAGCATGCGGCCGGGCCCCATCTCGCCGCAGGCCTGTTCGCCCTCGGCGGGCCCCCACACTTGAATACCGCGTTCATCTAGCTCGGCGACATTCTGCTGTGTCACCCTCGCCTGCCACATCTGCTGATTCATCGCCGGGGCAACGGCAATCGATGCCCCGGTGGCAAGACAAAGCGTGGAGAGCAGGTCGTTGGCCATACCCGCATTAAGACGGGCAAGAAAGTCGGCACTTGCCGGTGCCACCACCACCAGCTCTGCCCAGCGCGCCAGTTCGATGTGGCCCATCGCCGCCTCGTGCTCCGGGTCGAACAGTGTCGTTCGCACCGGATTACCCGAGAGTGCCTGCAGGGTCATCGGGGTGACGAACTGGGTGGCCGCTTCAGTCATCACCACCCGCACCTCGGCCCCGGCCTTGCGCAGGCCACGCACCAGTTCCGCCGCCTTGTAGGCTGCGATACCGCCGGTAATGCCGAGCAGAATGCGTCGATTGTGCAGGTTTGTCGGTAAGGGCTCACTCATAATCGGCGCAGTTTAGCAGAAAGTCAGCGCACCTCGGCACTACTCCGTCTAAAATGATGGAGAATTAGACACAACAACACGGAGGTTGTAATGGCTATATCTGACTGGCCCGCCGAGGAGCGGCCACGTGAAAAGCTACTGGTAAGGGGGGCCGATGCCCTCTCCGATGCGGAGCTGCTGGCGATATTTTTACGCACCGGGCTGCCGGGTAAATCGGCAGTGGAACTGGCACGCGAGCTACTGCAGCACTTCGACAGCCTGCGAGGCCTGCTGGAGGCGGACAAAAAGACCTTCTGCGCCGTAAAGGGGCTGGGCGAGGCGAAGTTCGTACAACTGCAGGCCTGCCTGGAACTGTCGCGCCGCCACCTGCTAAGCACCCTGCAACGGGGCGATGCCCTCACCTCTCCGGCAGAAACCCGTAGCTACCTCAGTGCCCAGCTACGTCATCGGGAAAGGGAGGTATTCGCCTGTCTCTATCTCGACAACCGCCATCGGGTACTCGGCTATGAGGAGCTGTTCTTCGGCACCATTGATGGGGCCAGCGTCCACCCGCGCGAGGTGGTACGCCGCTGCATCGCCCACAACGCAGCAGCGGTGATCCTGGCTCACAATCACCCTTCGGGGGTGGCAGAGCCCAGCCGCAGTGATGAGGATATTACCCGGCGGCTGAAACAGGCGCTGGCACTGGTCGATGTGCGGGTTCTGGATCATATGGTAGTGGGGGATGGGGACATTACCTCCCTTGCCGAGCGCGGCATGATCTAGCAGCCGGGTAATCTCGGCGCCCCCAATATAGCGGGGGGGTTAACCCGTGGTGAATATCAGCAGGCTATTTTCAACACGCATTTCTTGCCTCCTGCGCACGGATTTGGTATAAAAGCCGGCTTCCTACTCCTGGGTGGACCCGGGGGCGAACAGAATTTAAGTATTGTCGGAGTTAGAATCATGTCCAAGGTATGCCAGGTAACAGGCAAGCGTCCGGTCAGCGGTAACAACGTGTCACACGCGCACAACAAGACCAAGCGTCGTTTCCTGCCCAATTTGCACACCCACCGTTTCTGGGTTGAGAGCGAGAACCGCTGGGTTAAACTGCGTCTCACCACCAAGGGGATGCGTATCATCGACAAGAAGG